>NZ_LGQU01000021.1:0-4111 GCF_003115935.1 Azospirillum sp. TSH20 | reverse complement strand
GGGTGGAAGTCTGCCAGATCAGGAGGTGGCTGGGTTTTGGACGCCGATCACCCCCGAAACTGGCCTACTGTTCCACGCCGATGCACAGCACTTGCGTGCGGCGATCGGTGCCGCACTACATGTTGATTTCGGGTTCGACCAGTTTTGCGAATTTCCGCAGGCTTTCCTGCCAGCCGAGATAGCAGGCCTCCAGCGGGATCGCGTCCGGCACGCCCGCCTGCTCGATCGTCATGTCCGTGCCGACCGACACGGCCTTCAAGGTTACGGTCACTTTCATCTCACCCGGAAGGTGGGGATCATCGAACCTGTCCGTGTAGACGAGCCGCTCGTTGGGGACGAGTTCGAGATATTCGCCCCCGAAGGCGTGGCTGTGGCCTGTGGTGAAATTGCGGAACGACATCCTGTGCGTGCCGCCGACCTCGGCATTCAGTTCATGTACCGTGCAAGTGAAGCCGTGGGGCGGCAACCAGCTGGCAATGGCGTCCGGCTCCACGAATGCCCGGTAGACTTTCTCCGGCTTGGCATTGACGACGCGATGCAGGCGGACGGTGTTGGGCATGTCAGTTCACCTTCGGTGCGGGGTTGAAGCTTTTGCCGCTTTCCGAGCGGAACAGCAGCGTCAGATAGCGATGGAGATGGTCGATGCTGTCGGCGGCAATGGACGCACCGCCCTTGGCCTTGGCGAGGACAAAGGCGCCCTGGAGAACGGCTTGGGTGTGCAGTGCGAGGCTTTCGGCACTCCAATCGGCGTTCACACCATATTTCCGCATGGCTTCGCGGATGTCGGTCTCGAGTGTCCTCGCATGGCCGGCGATATTGCGGGCGCATGCGGCCACGATCTCGGGACGGGTCTCATAGGCTTCCTGGGTGATCATGCCGGCGAAACAGGTGAAATCAGGAAGGTCTCCGGCAAGCAACTCTTTGCGGAACTCTAGGTAAGCGAGCAGCCGGTCCAGCGGGTCCGCGAGATCATGGTAGGGCGCCCGTGCGAACAGGCCGCCGGTCACCGCATCCCAGTGGGCGACAGCCGCAAGCATCAGGTCGTCCTTGCTCTTGAAGTGATGGAAAAAGCTTCCCTTGGTGACGCCGGCCTCGGCGCAGAGATCCTCGATCCGTGTTGCCGTATAGCCCTTGGTGCGCACGACCTTCAGCGCCGCGTCGAGAAGTCTGGACTTTGAATCAGGCTGCATGTCGATCACCCACTCACCATACCCACTGGTTGGTTTTTTGTACCGACTGGTTGGTATGGTGTCAAGCGGATAGAGTTTCGCCTGCCCGTCATCGCTGGAAAAGGCATTGTCACGCGAACGGAATCGACGCGCAGGAAGCCCGGAGCCCTCGAGGGAATCACGCCGCGGCAGTCGCGGCCCGCCAATCGGCCATCGCCTGCGCCCGCAAAGTGCGCAGAGAGCGGCGGGAAACCAAGTGGCGCTGAAGGTTGAAGGTGTTGTAAGCGGCGGCATGCATCGCGACGAAGCGCTGGGCGGACCCGGGCGACTTGAAACGTTGCATTTTGCGTTCGCGCCGGCGGACCGGCTGGTGCGAGACCTCGGCTCGGTTGTTCATCCGCCGCCCTTGCGCATGGCGGGCTGCCAAGCCGATCTCACGAAAGGCGGCCCCGTAGGACCGCAGCTTATCGGTGGTGACCTGGGTGGGCGTGAAGCCGTGCTTTTGAGCAGTTTGCGCATCAACTTGAGGGCCGCGGTCTTGTCGCGCCGACACTGGACGAGCGCCTCCAGCACTTCGCCTTCATCGTCGACGGCCCGCCACAGATACATTGGCCGGCCGCCAACCCGCACGACCATCTCGTCCAGATGCCAGCGCGGGCTGGGCGTCGGCCGCAAGTGCCGCAGGTTCCGGGCGATCGTCGGCCCAAACTTCGACACCCAGCGGCGCACGGTCTCGTAGGACACGTCGATGCCGCGTTCAGCCAGGAGTTCCTCGACGTCGCGGTAGCTCAACGTGAACCGGAGATACAGCCGGATCGCATGCTGAATGACCGCAGGCGGGAAGTGGTGCCGGGCGTACGTGAGCGGCGACATTCGATGAGGACAGCGGCGTTGCCGACGTCCTGCCACCGTTCTCGTGACAATGCCGATTCGACTTCTTCTCGGACGTGCTCCAATACCCCAAATTCTTAAAGTGCCTCTATACTCCTTGCGTCGATCACCTGGAAATATTCGGAAGGAGCGATCCCAAGCGCGCGCCGGAACATGGCACTGAATGCACTGGGGCTCTCATAGCCGAGGTCCATGGCGACCATTGAGATTGCCGAGCCCTCAGCGAGCATGCGAATGCCACATAGCAATCTGGCCTGCTGACGCCATTTCGAGAATGTCATGCCTGTCTCCAGAGGGAACATCCGCTCCAGTGTACGTTGGCTGGCGCCCGTCTGTTTGCCGAATTCCGACAAGTTGGTGGTACAGCTGGGCTCCTCCAGAATGGCATGGCAGATCCTCAATAGCCTTCGGTCACTGGGCAGGGGCAGATCAAGTGGCAGGACCGGCGCCGGGTGAATTTCGTCCAGAATCAGACTCATGATCCTGTCCTCCCGCCCGCCGTCCGAATAGTCGTTATCTAATTTGACGGCAGCAACGATCAATTCCCGTAAGAGCGGGCTGACCGCCACGACGCAGCAGCCTTTCGGCAAGTTCCGGCAGGCGTCAGGATCGACGTAGACCGTTCGCATTTCAACGCGGCCCGAGGTTTTCATTTCGTGCTCTACGCCGCCGGGTATCCAGACGGCCCGGAGTGAAGGAACCACCCAAGTACCTGCCATGGTCGTCACCGTGATAACGCCGCTGCAACCGAAGATCAGTTGGGAACGGTAATGGCTGTGCATGGGGATCACAAACTGGTCGGGAAGATCCCTGGCCATGGCTGCAACCGCACGGGGAGTGTTCTGGTAGTCGCTCCGGTCTTCGCTTTTGCCGAACATATCCCCTCCTGCTGCAAGAGTTGGCGTGTTTGAGGCATAAATTGGCGAGAGTGCGGGGGCAATGCCCCCGCAGTGAGTGTACTGTATCACTATAAACAAAACATCAAGCTTGGGGAAGTGCCCAATGAACGTCTATCGCAACTTCACGCAAGAACAGCTCGACATGGAATATAATGTCCGCGCTGGTATTCCTGATCATCTGGACATTTTCAACCGTTGGAAAAGCGACAGTGAAGAGTTCCGCGGGTCTGCAAACCTTCATGAGAATCTCCAATATGGTACCGATGCGGCCCAATCCATCGACCTGTTCCTCTCGGCTGAGATAAACGCTCCGATCGTGGTGTTCATCCACGGCGGCTATTGGCAATCCCTCGACAAGTCGGATTTCAGCTATATCGCAAAGCCATATATTGAAGACGGGTTCAATTTCGCTGCGGTTAATTACCGGCTGGCTCCCTCGGTGAGTATGGCAGAAATTGTCTCTGACGTGCAAAACGCCATGCTCTGGCTCTATCGGAATGCCCGGTCCTACCGCTGCGATCCCGAACGGATCTACGTCACCGGAAGCTCTGCCGGCGGCCATTTGACGGCCATGATGATGTCGACCGACTGGCAGAGCCTGTCGGCACCATCCGACCTCGTGAAGGGTGGCTGCGCCTTGAGCGGTCTTTACGACCTGGAGCCGATTCGGTTGTGCTACCTCAACCAAAAGGTTGGCCTGGATCAGCAAAGCGCGCGGGAGTACAGCCCGATCCTCCACATCCCCGCGGTGGCGCCGCCGCTGCTGATTGCCGTTGGGGGCGACGAATCCAGTGAATTCCACCGCCAGCAGGCCCTCTATGTCCAGGCATGGCGGGAAGCCGGCCTCTTCGTGCAGGAGATCGATCAGCCCGATGGCCACCATTTCGACATGTGCGATCGACTGGGCGACCGCCGCGAACCGCTGTACCAAGCGGTCGTCGGGATGATCCGGGCGCATAGCGCGGCCTGAGGATTTCCTCCCTCTTGTCCGGTCGATGACCGGGAGATGGCGCGCTCCGGGCATTCCTCACCCGGAGCGCGTGGTCGTCCGTCAGTCGGCGAAGGGGTCCGTCATCAGGATGGTGTCGTCGCGTTCCGGGCTGGTCGACAGCAGGGCGACCGGGGCCTGGATCAGCTCCTCGATGTGGCGGA
>NZ_LGQU01000164.1:0-4304 GCF_003115935.1 Azospirillum sp. TSH20 | reverse complement strand
TGGAAAGCTACCTCGCCTCCACCAGCCTGCCGGTGCCGGTGGTGATCGGCTGCATCTTCGTCGTCTGCGTCCTGCTCTTCCGCCGCGGAATCGTCGGCGAACTGATGGCACGGGTACGGAAATGACCCGCTCGGCCGTGGCAACGCCCGGTCCCGGAGGCGCGATCACCCGGCGGCGGTGCTCCCGGCGGTGGCGCCGAGCATGTGCCGGATCTGTGCATAGCGACCCAGCGCTCCCATCACCTCCATCTGGGCGTCGGGTCTGAAGCGGGCGGCGGTCATGGCGTCGAGGATCATCTGCTTTTCGGCGGGGCCGAAGCCGGACAACCGCTTCAGCACGCTGCGCAGCAGCGGCGACAGCGGGATCGGTTGCGGTGCCTGCGCGGGACGGTTTGCTCCGCCGTAAGCGTCCAGGAATTTCGCGATCCGGCGGCCGTAGGCGGCCGGGCTGTAGATGTCGGCGCACAGCCGCGCCAGCCCGTCGAGCAGGTCGCGCCGGCTCATCCGCGCCGGGTGGATGTTGGTGGTGAAGGGGTTGGCCGCACTCTGCGCGTCGTCGCCGGCCAGCCGCCCCTCGGCGGCGAGCCTGTCGTGGAGCGGGGTGCCCGGCGGCGCCACAAGCGCGCCCACCGACAGCACCGGCACCGGGCAATCCTCAATGAAGCCGGCCAGCCGGTCGAAGATGTCGGGCCCGTCGGCGTCGAAGCCGACGATGATGCCGCCGGACACCGCGATGCCGTGCGACAGGATGGTGGACAGCGCGTCAGAGGTCGACTGGTAGAGGTTCTGCAGCTTGCCGGACTGGCGCAGGCTGTCCTCGTTGATCGTCTCGATGCCGATGAAGACATTGTCCAGCCCGGCCGCCTTGCAGGCCGCCATCAGATCGGCGTCGCGGGCGAGGTCGATCGACACCTGGGTCATGAAGCGCATCGGCGCATCGGCATGCGCCTCGTTCCACCGCCGCAAGGCCGTCAGCATGTCGTGCGCGCGGCTGCGGTAGACGGTGAAGTTGTCGTCGGCCAGGAAGACGCTGCGGTAGCCGTGGCGGTGCAGGACGTCCAGTTCGGCGATCACCTGATCGGGATCCTTGTGGCGCTGCTTGCGGCCGAGATATTGGATCACATCGCAGAAATCGCACTGGAAGGGACAGCCGCGGGAGGTCTGGATCGCCCCCATGTTGGCGCTCTCGTTGGGATAGAGGTCCCAGCGCGGCAGCGGAGAGCGCCGAAGGTCGGGCCGCGTCCCCTCGTAGCGGTCGCGCGGCCGGCCGGCGGCCAGATCGGCGAACAGATCCGCCGCGATGTCCTCGATCTCGCCGGTGACCAGCACGTCGGCGTGGGGGCGCACATCCTCCGGGCTGAGCGAGGCGTAGGAGCCGCCGATCACCACCCGCCGCCCCATCGCGCGGTAGCGGTCGGCCAGCTGCAGCATGCGGTTGCGCTGGGACGACTTGCCGGTGATCGCGACGATGTCGGCGTCCTCGGTGGCGGGGCGGTCCGGCAGCGGCGTGATCGCCTCGTCGGTCAGGCGGATGTCCCAGTCCGGCGGCACGAAGGCGGCCAGGGTTGTGGTCGACAGGTCTGCCACCGAGCTGCGCCCGCCAAGTCCCCAGGCCGCGAAGAAATCGGCCGTGTGGTAGCCGGGGAAATCCGCCGCCGGGTTGATGATGTGAATGCGCACCAGCGCTCGCTCCTGTCCGGCCTGAACCTGCTTCGTCTGTTGGATAAGGAGCTGAACAATCACCGGCAGGCAAGGCTTTGCTGTGCCGCCCGGTTTGTCCGGAGGCCGCGAATGCACCGTATTGGGGCCGACGGCGGGGCGGCGTGGAGCATGTTGACTCCCGCGCATCGGCAGGCTTATTCAAATCCGTAAGGAATTCGGCATGGATTGTTATCGATGGCCGCAACAGGGACGGTGTCGATCCCAAGAAACGATCCGATGCGGAAAATGCTGTACGATTTGAGTGAAGACCATGGGCATTCTGGCAAATCGCAATATGCCCCGGTATGATTTGAGTCGATGCAGTCATGCCGACAGCGGTGATTTGGAAGGATAAGCACGCATGCCGATGCAGGTGGTGAACGGCGCGACGCTTCAATGCAGCTTCGGGATGGCCCCGTCGACCTTCGTTGTGCTTCCCGTCCATGGCGTCATGGACGGCAACCAGCCGGCGGCGAACATCACGGACCACAAGCCGATGGTCAACATCATGCCGTTCGGTATGTGCACCAGCCTCGCCAACCCGACGGTGGCTTCGGCGACGGCGGCGGCGATGGGCGTGCTGACGCCGATGCCCTGCATTCCCGCCACCCTGACGCCCTGGGTGCCGGGCGCGCCGACGGTGATGCTGGACCATATGCCGGCGCTGGACAACGTGTCGAAGTGCTTGTGCAACTGGGGCGGCGTGGTGTCGGTGATCAATCCGGGGCAGACGACGACCGTCATTCCTTGAAACGGACGGCCGTGATGCGGATGGCCTGAGACGGACGGCGTCGGTCTTCGCCGCACCGGTACAGCCGCGTCACCATCCGCGCCGCGGGCTGGAAACCGGCTTCGCAGTTTCGGACTTTGGGCATCCTGAACGGATCAGTGGCGTCGATGGTCGGATTCCGACCGTGAACCAAGACACATGTGAAGGGCAGGGGTGTGACGGCAATTGCGGTGATGCATTGCCGCTGCGCTCCATCGCACCACCTATGCCCGCCGGTGTCCTCGCAGGAGGTTGGCAACCGGCTGAGCAAACATGCGCATCTGACTGTGTATATCTGAACATATTCAATTTTTCGCGCCCATTGATATCCAGCAATACCCATGGCGTGTATTTGTGTTTTCATTAATCCATTTTCGTGATATGGAAGATGATGAAAATGGAGCAGGCACGCTGAAGCAGCAGCCGGACATATCCGGCCGTAATGCAATGTATATCCGTGTAAATTTTGCGTGATGGGGGCGGGTAAGCCGATCCATAGGCGTCCGCATGTCTTCAAAATTCAGATTTCATCCAGTGTTATCATGACGAAGCGGGGGAAGCGCGATGGCATATTTGACTGGGCCGCGGCTGAATTTCACCGGCAAGTTCATCGCCGACGTTTCGACCGTCAACAACTTTCCGTCCAACTATGACGGGACGAACTATACGGCGGCCGATTATGCGAACTGGGACATCGGCTATTGGAATCCCTACGGCACCGGTGTCTGGCGTCTGACCGACTGCGCGGTGACCGGTGCCGTGCGCGGCGACGGCAGCACCGTGTCCGGCGACCCCGTGCTGTCGATGACCCTGGCCGATGCCGACGACCAGCCGCCGGCCAAGATGGTCGATCTGGACAGCGAGCAGCAGATGGTCTCGGCCATCTGGGGTCTCGTCGTCCGGTTGGTCGGCGGTGACGGGCAGGCCGCGCTGCGCAGCAACTTTGCCGTTGCGTCCTTCACCGACCTGTGGAAGCGCAGCCTGACGCCGGGGTCGCTGCCGCAGCACAAGCTGCATCCCGCCTGCATGTACGGCGCCGCCTGGCAGTCGGTTCTGTCCGATCTCGCCTGGGGCGACGTCGCGGCATCGCCCTTCCTGCAGGAATTGCAGGCCGCTGCCGGGCCGGGTGGGCTGCTGTCGATCAAGTTCAATGTGGTGGGCTACAACGCCGGCTATTGGATCGGCGACGACGGCACCCGCTATCCGCCGCTGCCCGACTTCACCATGGGCCTGATCACCGGCAGCATCGGCGTCGCCCGCGCGGACGAGCCGCGCTTCTTCACGCTGGGCCGCAAGCTGCAGCCGAGCCAGAAGCAGAGCCAGTCGGCCCCGACCCTGTTCTATTACGCCACCGCGGTGGTGGACGAGGCGCGCAAGGCGCTGGCCATCGACCTCGGCAACTCCATCCCCTTCAAGGAATGGCGCGGCGACATCGTCGGCGAGACGCTGCAGGTCGGCTATCTCGATGCGGTGCAGGGCTTCCAGCCGCTGGGCGAAGTGACCCCCGACAACGGCTGGTACCGGCGCACCGCCGGCATCGCCGACATCACCCTGACCGATGCGCAGCTGTCGGCCGTTGCCGCGAACCCGCTGGCCGTGCGCAAGGCCGGCGCCGACACGTTGCTGGGGCAGGAGCCGGCCGACGGCAAGGCCCTGCGCGCCGACGAGTTCGTCTTCCGCATGGCTCCCGGCGACAGCGCCGAGACCACGGTGTGGGCGACCGTCTTCGGCAAGCCGCTGGCCGATGCCGAGGTCGCGCTGGCCTTCGACAACAGCTCGCTCGGCGGCGAGGGCGACCCGCCGGTCGGCGTGCCGGCGGGGGGGCTGGGCTTCCC
>NZ_LGQU01000139.1:0-4498 GCF_003115935.1 Azospirillum sp. TSH20 | reverse complement strand
CGGCGGTCATCAGCTGGCTGCGCCAGCCGATGCCGACACGCAAGCCGGGCCCCAGCGCCGCCAGCCGCTCCCGCCAGCGCTCCACCAGCGCCGGATCCGGCACCAGCCAGGAATGCCGTTCGGGGAAGCGCTTCAACTCGGTGCGCAACAGTCGCGGCAGGCTGCCGGCGGCGATCTGGACATCGGCGTCGCGCGGGTCGGTGCTTTCCGGGCGGACATCGGCATCGGGGAAGGAGCGCGCGAACAGCCGCACCAGCCGGCGGTCGCATTCGATCACCAAACGGCCGGCGCGCCGCATCGCCTCGTCATAGCAGGAGGCGAAGAGGAATTCGTCGCCAATGCCCTGCTCCCGCCACACCAGCAGGCGCCGCCCGGCGATGTTCTCGCCGCGCCAGGCCCGCATGGACAGCCGGCGTCGATGGTTCCGGAGCGCCGGCGTGCCGAAACGCCAGTCGTAGCCGTTCCAGCCCGACCGGAGGACGCCGGTCTCCAGAAGCAGGAGTGCGCGGTTGAAATGGGACTGCGCATGCTTGGGATCGGCCTGCAGGGCCGCATCGAAGGCGGCCAGCGCCTCCTCATGCCGGCTTTGCCGCTTCAGCAGATAGGCCAGATTGCCGTGGGCCTCGGCAAGCGACGGGTCGTGGCCGATCGCGGTGCGGTGGCAGGCCTCCGCCTCCGCGACCCTGCCCAGCGCTTCCAGGCTGTTGCCCAGGTTGGTCCAGGCGACGGCGAGGCCGGGGTTGCTGCGGGTCGCGTGGTCCGCCGCGCGCGCGGCCTCGGTGAAACGGTCAAGTTTGTGGAGAGCGGTGGCGAGATTGCTGAGCATATCGGCGGCCCCCGGCATCAGGGCGACCGCGATGCGATGGGCTGCCACCGCATCCTCGGGACGCACCGCCAGTTCGGCACGGTGGCCGTGGGCAGGCGCCAGATCAGGGCGCAGGCGCAGCGCACGGGCAACGGCGGACCGCGCCTCCCCATCCAGCTCCATGCGGCGCAGCAACGCGGTCCGGTTGACCCAGTGCCCGACGCCGTCGGGCTGCACCGCGACACAGGCGCGCGACGCCCGCTCGGCCGCGTCGAAACGGCCCAACCCCTGGCAGGCCTCGCTCAACGCGGCATGGGCGGAGGCATTGACCGGGTCGGCGGCGACGGCGCGGACCAGCAGGGCCTGCGCCTCCTCCAATGCTCCGCGACGCTTCGCCAGCACACCGGCCAGATGCAAGGCGACCGGATGACCGGGTGCCGTGTCGAGCACCTGCCGCACCAGGGTGTCCGCCGCCGCCTCGTCGCCGGCGCGGTAATGGGCGACGGCATCCGCCGTCAGTCTGTCGGCCTCACTCCCCGGCCTTCCGTCCGCGTCTGGGACCGGAAGGCGCACCGGAGGCTTGCAGGACGCCGCGCGCGCCAACTCCTGCGCCATTCGGACGAGCGTGGTCTCCAGCCCCTCGCCCGGTCTGGGCTGGAACAGGCGCATGGTCGGGAACCAGGGCCGGACGCCGGTGCCCAACTGCGTCCAATCGCGGGTGCCGAAGCGCCAGACCGGCACGCCCAGCGCACCGGCCAGTTCCCCCGCCGACATCGCCGGCGAGATCACCAGATCCAGGTTGGCGGTCAGTGCAGCCGTGCCGTCGAAATCGTCCTTCAGGTCCAGGTCGGCCCAGCGGTGGATGGTCACGCCGAAGCGCTCTTCCGCCGTCCGCAGCTCGGCTTCGCAGTCGCCATATTGCAGATTGACGAACACCAGTCCCGGGACGGCGAACAGCGGCCCCCAATGTTCCAGCAGCACGTAGGCGGCCTTGCGCTCGGCGGTCATCAGCTGGCTGCGCCAGCCGATGCCGATCCGCAAGCCCGGCCCCAGCGCCGCCAGCCGCTCCCGCCAGCGCTCCACCAGTGCCGGGTCCGCCGCCAGCCAGGGTTCCTGCGGTTCGAAGGCGGACAGGCTGCCGCGCAACAGCTCCGGCAGGTTGCCGGCCGGCACATGGAAATCGACGCCCGGCGGCCGGTCCGGCGAGTGAATCGTCTCCCGGCCGGCGGCATCGACCGATTCCGCCCGAACGGTCGCCCGGGGAAAGGAGCGGGCGAACAACGGCACCAGACGTCGGTCGCATTCGATCACCACATGCCCGGTGCGCGCGATCAACGCCGGATAGCAGGAGGCGAACAGGATCTCGTCACCGACCCCTTGCTCGCGCCACACCAGCAGGCGACTGCCACCGGGCTCCTCGCCGCGCCACAGCGGGGCGGCGATCCGGCGGTTCACATACCCCTTGGCCCGGAAACGCCAGCGGTATCCCTCCCACCCGCCGGCGAGATCGCCGCGGGCGAGGCGCATCATGCCGCGGTTGAGGTGCGCCGTGCCGAGCGATGGATTGACCGACAGGGCGAGGTTCATGAAAGGCTCGGCCGCCGCGTGGTCCTGGCGGTATTGCCAGATCATCATGCCGAGATTGCCCGCGGCCTCCGCATTGTTGCCGTCGATCTCCAGCGCGCGCCGATGGGCCGCCTCCGCCTCCCCGATACGGCCGAGAATCTGCAGGGCAAGGCCGTAGCCGGTCAATGCGGTCGGGTTCCCGGCGTCGACCGCCAAGGCGCGCCGGTACAGACGCACCGCCCCGGCGGTGTCGTCGCGCTCGAGAAGCAGGCCGGCGAGGTTGGAATAGGCCTCGACGCTTCGGGGGTCGGCCGCTGCGGCACGGCGACAGAGATGCTCGGCGCGGCCGGTCTCCCGCATGCCGATGTGGGTGCCGGCGAGATTGACCAGGGCCTTCCCATAGTCGGGCCGAAGGCGCAGGGCGCGCCGGTACCACCGCGCCGGCCGTTCGAAATCGCAGGCGGGGTCGTAGCGATCCTCCAGCGACGTCCCGTGGTTGTTGACCGCCACGGCGTCGTCGGGGCTGAGGATCAACGCCCGGCGCAGCACCGGGACGGCTTCGCCGGTCATTCCGAGTTCGAGCAGGGCCACACCCAGATTGTTGCAGGCGCCCTGCATCGTCGGTTCGCGGTCCAACGCAAGGCGGAACTGCGCGACGGCCTCACGCAGCCGCCCCATGCCCTGCAGGGCGGTGCCGAAGGCGAAGTGCAACTGCGCATTGCCGGGATGCGCCGCGACCGCCGGGGTGAGAACGCCGCAGGCTTCCCCATGGTCGCCCCGGCCATTCAGCAGCACGCCCAGTTCCAGCGACAGCTCCTCGTCCGCCGGGACGGCCTCCAGCGCACGGCGCAGGCAGGCCTCCGCATCCGGGTGGCCCAACCCGCGCAGGCAGATCGCCAGATGCCGCCAGGCGGCGGACCGCGACGGGTCGGCCTGGACCACCGCGTAGAAGGCATTGGCCGCCGGCGCGATCCGGCCCATTTCCCGCTGGAGGATGCCGTAGTTGAAACGGGCGGTCAGATTGTCGGGGTCGAAGGTCAGCGCACGGGCATAGGAGTCCGCCGCCTCTTCCCGCCGGCCGAGGTGCTGAAGCACGGTGGCGCGGTTGCCATAGGCCTCGACATAGCGGTCGTTCTGCCTGATCGCGACCGCATAGGCGGCAAGCGCCTCATCCGGCATGTTCAGATCGGCCAGAACATTGCCGAGGCTGTTGTAGGCGGTGGGAAAGCGCGGCTGCAGCGCCAGGGCAGCCCCCAGTCCGGAAAGTGCCTCGGCGGTCCGGCCGGTCTGGTAGGCGATCATGGCCGACAGGTGCAGCGCATCGGCATGCGCCGGATCGTCGATCAGGATCCGGCGATACAGCGCCAGCGCCTCGGCGAGGCGGCCGGCGCGGTGCAGCGGCAATGCGGCGTCGAGCAGATCAGCGGCGGTCACGGCATCCGGTCTGTCGTCGGGGTGTCATCGTCGTCGGCGCCACCGCCGATCTGTTCGGCGCCAATCTGCTCGGCACCGTCATCGACCACCGCGCCGTCCGCCGCCCTGAACAGTTTGCGGCAGAGCTTGAGCGCCCGGTAGTAGTTGCGGCCTTCGACCAGTCGCGTGATCTCGTCCAGCGTCTTGGCGGCGTCGGGCCGCGCCTCGCGCGTTTCGTCGAGAATGGAGGCGAAGCGCTGAAGGTTCAGCGTCGAGTCTTCCGGGAAGATGTAGACGAGCTGAATGACGAAATAGAGCTTCTTCTCGATACAGTCGATCTGCTCTTCCTTCAGCACCTCGCGTCCACGCAGGAAATTGGCGGTGTTGTAAAGGAAGAACGAGCCCGGACGGTCGCCGGCACCGATGACGGCACCGTTGATGATGACCTTCTCGTTGGGACGAAGCACGAACTTGAGTGGCATGAGTGAGGAACCCGGGGCTTGCGGGCCGTCGCCGTCCGGCCTTTGCCGGCCCGGTCCGGCCCAAAAAAGAAACGGGCGGCGGCCTGATGCCGCCGCCCGCCGGGCGTGATCCTACCCGAACTTGCCGTCCGAACTCTACGCCTTAGAACAGGCGCAGGATCGACTGCTGCGACTGGTTGGCCAGCGAGAGGGCGATGGTGCCCAGCTGCTGCCGGGTCTGCAGCATCAGCAG
>NZ_LGQU01000205.1:0-4623 GCF_003115935.1 Azospirillum sp. TSH20 | reverse complement strand
CCCCCGGGGGGGGGGGGGGGGGCCCCGCCGCAAAGCGGTGGGGAGGGTGAGGGGGATGCGTGGCGGGACTTTTGGGAAGGCACGCGATGCATCCCCCTCACCCCGACCCTCTCCCCGGGGGGGAGAGGGAGAGTCAGGAGACCTTCACATCAAGCCCGCTTGCCCCAGCCCGGCATCGGGAAGACCGGGTCGGCTTCGGCCGAGGCCTTCGGCAGGACCACGGTCGGGCGCAGCTTGTGGTTCTGGATGCAGGCGGAGATCAGGTTGGTGTTCTGGCCCTTCTCGTCGAAGGTGATCGCCGGGCCGACCATCAGCTTGTCCGACAGGTTGGTCTGGCGCAGAGCCGCCAGCATCGCCGAGGCCTCCGCCGTGCCGGCGCGCTTGAAGGCGTCGGCGGCGATCAGGATCGCCTCGAAGGTGAAGGCGACGTTGAAGGCGTAGCCCTCGAACCGGTCGTTCGGGAACTGCTTCTTGAAGGCCGCCTCGACCCGCTTGGTCATCGCCGCCTTGGGGTCGTACCAGGGCAGGTTGGTGATGGCGTAGTCGGCATACTTGCCCAGCACCTTGTAGAACTGTTCGTCATACAGGCCGGGCGAACCGGGGGAGACGATGCCCTTCGGCTCCCAGCGCTGCTTGACCATCTCGCGCACCATCATGATGGCGTCGTTGGCGCGGGTGGTGACGATGGCAAGCTCGGCGCCGGTGGCCTTGGCCTTCGCCACCTCGACCGCCAGATCCTGCGCCCGCGGGTCGTAGGAGATCGATTCGACGATCTGGAACGGCATGTCCAGCTTGGGGAACAGCGCGTCGATGGCGGCCTTGTTCGCCATGCCGAAGGTGTCGTTGGCGTGCAGGAAGACGGCGGTCTTCGGCGTGGTGCCGGTGGCGGCGAACAGGTCCTTCATCAGCGACATCCCGTTCGACACCAGCATGGTGGAGGTCGGGAAGTTGCGGAAGACGGTCTTGTACCCCTGCTCCGTCAGCTTGTCGGCGGCGGCGATGTTCATCACCAGCGGCACGCCGCGCTGCTCGCACACCTGGGCGGCGGCGGCGGTCTGGCCGCTGTCGAAGGCGCCGACAATGACATGGGCGCCGTCGTTGATCAGCTTTTCCGTGCGCGAGCGGGCGACGTCGGCGTTCGATTCGGTGTCGGCCGACATGACCTCCACCTTATAGCCGAGGTCGGACAGCACCGCCGGCGCGATGTCGGCGCCGCGCTGGCAGGCCTGCCCCGCCTGGGCCAGCAGGCCGGAGCGCGGCAGCAGAACGCCGACCTTCAGCGTGGTGTCCTGCGCGAAGACCGGGGCGCGGCCGAAGCCGGCCAGCACGCCGCCGGCGATGGCGGCCTGCCCCAGCGTGCGGCGGGAAAGGGCGAGTCCTCCGGTGGAACGGTTCTTATGATCGTTGGTCATGGTCCTGCGGATGCCTTTTGGCTGGTCGCAAAGCGGTTTGGTTCGACCGAAGAGTCCACCGCCGGCCCCCTCCGTGTCAAAGTGGAATCGCCGAAGTCCTTCAATACGCAACGGAATGACCTTCATGCCCAACGGCAGCCGGACCGTCACCCTCGACGAGGCGCTCGCCATCGCGCTCGACCACCTGAAATCCGGGCGCCTGGACGAGGGGGAGGACCTCTATGCCCGCATCCTCGACGCCGATCCCGGCAATGCCGAGGCGATGCACCGGATGGGCTTCATCGCCGGCCGCCGGGGCGACATGGACCGGGCGCTGGACCTGCTGACCCGCTCGGTGGAGCGGGCGCCCGATGCCGATGCGCTGTTCAACCTGGGAACCCTGCACCACCGCGCCCTGCGGACGGAGGAGGCCATCGTCGCCTATCGCCGCGCCCTGGCGCTGCGCCCCGACTTCCCCGATGCCGAATATCACCTGAGCGAGGCCCTGCAGGGCGCCGGCCGCCTGGACGAGGCGCTGGCGGCGCTGGACACGTTGCTGGGGCGCCACCCGCATTATCCCGCCGGCTGGCGCCAGCATGGCGACATCGAAGCGGATTTGGGCCGGCCCGGCGCGGCGGTGCATTTCTATGAGATGGCGCTGGCGCTGAATCCCGCCGACGACCTGTCGCGGGAGCGGCTGGCGGCGCAGGAGGAGGCCTTCCGCACCCGCAGCGCGGCGACGGCGGCACGGCTGCCGGACGGACGGCACGACCTGCGCGACACCACCATCCTGATCCCGTTCCGCGCAGACAGCGACGACCGCAGGCGCAACCTGCGCTGGATCGTCGGCTTCCTGCTGAAGCATGTCGACGCCACCCTGCTGATCGGCGAGGACAAGGACGGGCCGAGCGACGTGCCGGACGCGCTCGGCCCCGCACTGGCCGCCCGCTGCCGCCACCTGCATCTGCGCGGCAACGACACGCCCTTCACCCACAAGGCCCACCTCATCAACCGCATGGCCGAGGCGGCCGACACGCCCATCGTCGCCCTGCACGACACCGACATCGTGGTGGACCCGGTGCAGTATGTGCTGGCGCGCGACGCCGTGCGGCGGGGCGGCGGGATGGTCTTCCCCTACAACGGGCTGTTCTTCTGGATCATGGGCCGGGAGGTCCTGCGCTTCGGCCACACCCTGTCGGCGGCCCCGCTGAACGCCGTCTGCCCACGCTTTCCGCTGATGCACCGCAATTCCCCCGGCGGCGGCGCCTTCTTCGACCGGGAGCGGCTGCTCGCCAACGGCGGCTACAACGAGGCCTTCCTGTCCTGGGGCTTCGAGGATGACGAGATCGTCGAGCGCTTCCGTCGGCTGGGGCTCGGCGTCGAGCGGGTGCCGGGACCGCTCTACCATCTGGAGCATGCCCGGCCGGCGAACTCGTCGGAGCAGAACCCCTTCTTCGAGGCCAACCGGACGGAGCTGGAGCGCGTGCGCAACGCAGACGGCGAGGCGCTGCGCACCGATATCGCCGCCGGGCGGCTGCGCCGGCCGCTGCTGTCGTCGCGCGATCTTCCGCCACCGGTCGCATCGCCGTTCGACTGAAAGCGGCGCAAATGCGGTGCAACGCCGGGAACCCCTTGAAGGGGCAACGGCCCGGACACAGGTGAGGGAGCGGGATGTGACGAATTCGAGAACGATCTCGTGTTGAGCTTGGCACGCAGACTGTGGGCGGAGGCCATTTCGGGCGCTCCCTCGGCCGGTCCTTTTGGCGGCCGGGCGGGACCGGCATCGGTGCCGCGCGGCATGCGCGTCTATGCGGTCGGCGACATCCATGGCCGGCTCGACCTGCTCGAGCAGATGCTGGGCCAGATCGCCCGCGATGCCGAACAGGCGCCGAACCTGCTGAAATACCTCGTCTTCCTCGGCGATTATGTCGACCGCGGCCCGGATTCGCGGCTGGTGATCGAACGGCTCGCCTGCGGGCTGCCGCCGGCCTTCGGCGCGGTATTCCTGCGCGGCAACCACGAGGACACCATGCTGGGCTTCCTGTCGGACCTGCGCGTCGCCCCCGGCTGGCTGACCTATGGCGGCGATGCGACGCTGGAGAGCTACGGCATCCCCGCCCCCGATCCTGATGCGCCGACGGAGCATCTGCAGCAGGCGCAGATGATGCTGAACAGCCTGCTGCCGGCCCATCACCGCGCCTTCTTGACCGGCCTGCGCTGCCACCTGACCATCGGCGACTATCATTTCGTCCATGCCGGCGTCCGCCCCGGCGTCCCGCTCGACCGGCAGGAGGACCAGGACCGGCTGTGGATCCGCGAGGTCTTCCTCGCGTCACGCGCCGATCATGGCAAGGTGGTCGTCCATGGCCACACCATCGCGCCGGAGCCTGAACTGCTGGCCAACCGCATCGGCATCGACACCGGCGCCTACGCCACCAACCGCCTGACCGCCCTGGTGCTGGAGGGGACGGACCGGCGGTTCCTGTGCACGGTGTGAGGGGGGCTCTGGCCGAAATTGGGGGAATTGGCGCCGGAGCAAGGTCTAAAAAGCACATCTGCCGCAATGGAAAGGTCCAGCCGACGTTTCACGGCGCATAATGGCCGCCTTCGACGCGAGCGTGCCCGCGCAACTTGCGGCATGCCCACGCCTCACCTCAGGGAGGGGCACATGGATCGCCAAGCGGATCGCCAAGCCGTATACCAGGAGATCACCGACATCTTCGGGCTGGTTCCATCCTTCTTCAAGGAACTGCCCGACACCACCATCGAAGCCGAATGGCGCCTGTTCAAGGCCGTGCAGGTCGATGACGGGCCGATCCCACAGAAGTACCGCGAACTGATCGGTCTGGGGATTGCCGCCGTCATGAAGTGCCGGTATTGCGCCTTCTATCATACGGCGCTCGCCAAACTGTTCGGCGCAACGCAGGATGAGATCGAGGCCGCCGTTCATTACGCGAAGTCCAGCGCGGGCTGGAGCGCCTACCTGAATGGCATGCAGGTGGACTACGACACCTTCACACGGGAGGTCGATCAGGCCTGCGACCATGTGCGGAGCCAGATGTCGCAACAGCAGCGCGCCGCCTGATCGGCACCGGTCCGGAACGACAAAGGGCTCCCGGATTTCTCCGGAAGCCCTTGTCTTATTGGTCGGAGAGAGAGGATTCGAACCTCCGGCCCCTGCCTCCCGAAAGCAGTGCTCTACCAGGCTGAGCTACTCTCCGATCATGGCACC
>NZ_LGQU01000113.1:0-5037 GCF_003115935.1 Azospirillum sp. TSH20 | reverse complement strand
AAAAGCCGTGCCCCAACCCGCCATGCCCACTCCCGTGCCCCGACGCCTGCATCGGCTCGCCCGCCTGTCCGCCCTGCTGCTGGCGGGCGCCGCCTGTCCGTTGCCGGTGCTGGCCCAGACGGTGCCGCCGGTTTTGCCGCCCTCGCTCGACCCCAACCGGCTGGAGCAGCGCTTCGAACGGCCGGCTGTGCCGCAATCCAAGCCGGAAATCGAAATGCCGGCGCCGGAAAAGGCGCCGCCGCCCCGCGATGCCGAGCGCATCACCCTGACGCTGAGCGAGGTCCGCATCGACGGCAACAGCGTCTATGACAGCGACAGTCTGTCCGTCCTGTGGCGCGACAAGCTGGGCAAGCCGATCACCCTGGCCGACCTCTATGCCATCCGCGACGCCATCACCGCGCGCTACCGCAACGACGGCTATGTGCTGTCCCAGGCGGTGGTGCCGGCCCAGCGCATCCGCGACGGCGTCGTCCGCCTGCAGGTGGTGGAGGGCTATGTCGACGAGGTGGTCGTCCAGGGCGACGCGACCGACCGGCTCGGCCTGCTGCGGCGGATGGGGGAGAAAATCAAGGCCTCCCGTCCGCTGCGCATGGCGGATATGGAGCGCTATGTCCTGCTGGCCGACGACCTTCCCGGCGTCGCGGTGAAGACGGTGCTGGAGGCGTCGCCGGACACACCCGGCGCTTCGCGCCTGACGCTGGCGCTGGAGCGCACGCCCTTCAATGGCTTCCTGTCGCTCGACAACCGCGGCACCCGCTCGATCGGTCCGTTCCAGCTGACCGGGGTCGCCAGCGTCGAGGACCAGCTCGGCCTGTTCGAGCGCACCACCGCCCAGGGCATCGTCACCCCGCAGATCCGTGAATTGCGCTTTTTCGACGTTGGGCAACTGGTGCCAATCGATTCTGAAGGCACGACGGTGGAGTATGGCGTCCGCCGCTCCTGGTCGCAGCCCGGCGACAGCGTGCGGCCGCTCGATCTCTACAGCCTGACCACCTCCGGCCGCATCGCGGTGGCGCATCCCTTCATCCGCAGCCGGACGGAGACCTTGCGTGCCGGCCTCAGCTTCACCATCCGCGACAGCCGCACCGATGCGCTTGGCGACAAGCTGTCGCAAGACCGGCTGCGCATCGTCGCCGCCAACGTCTCCTACGATTTCGCCGACGGCTGGGGCGGGTCGAACCTGCTGACGGCGGAACTGTCCAAGGGTCTGGACATCCTGAACGCCACGGAATCCGGCAGCGCCAACCTGAGCCGCAGCGGCGGGCGCAGCGATTTCCGCAAGCTGTTGGTCTCGGCCCAGCGCAACCAGCCGCTGACCGACTCGCTGGTCCTCGCCCTGTCCGGAGAGGCGCAATACAGTCCCGACCAGCTTCTGACGTCGGAGGAATACGGCCTCGGCGGCAAGCAGTATGGCCGCGCCTTCGACCCGTCGGAGATCACCGGCGACAGTGGTTTCGCCGGCCGGGCGGAATTGCAATACATCCTGCCGGTCCAGGAGGAGGGGCTGGATTACGCGGTCGCCTACGGCTTCGGCGATTACGGCGCGGTTTACAACTACGAGGGCGGCACGCGCCACGGCCGCCGGTCCCTCGCCTCGACTGGCGTCGGTCTGCGGTTCGGCGTGTTCCGGCGCATCGACGCCAGCGTTGAGCTTGCCAAGCCCTTCATCACCACGCCGTTCAGCACGCAGGACCGCGCCCCGCGCGCCTTCTTCACACTCTCGACGCGGTTCTGAGTCTGCGCATGCCGAAAGCCGCGCGGCTGGCTTGAGAACGCCACCGCGCGGCTGTTTCCGGCAATGCCTTTATCAGATCAGTTCGACCCGCTGGGCGACCGGTGCGTCCTCCGACCCGACGGCCAGATAGCGGACGTCCTCGCCGTCGGCGACGATGTCCAGGCCCGACTGGCGCAGGGTCGCACGGTCGAAATAGACGGTCGCGCCATCTTCCCACGGCTCGATCAGACCGGACTGGCTGTCCAGATTGTACCAGCGCACCGTGCCGTAGGCCATGGTGGCCGGACCGGCCGGTTCGGCCTGACGCTCGCGCCGTTCACGCGGCGGCTTGGGCGGACGGGTGAAGCCCTCGCCGCCATCATCAGGCTGCGCTCCCATGCCAGGAGGCTGGCCCATCGGCTGGGCGGCCGATGCGGTGGCGCGCGGCGGGCGCTGGTTGCGGGCACGCGGGGCCGGCGGGGTTTCCGGCGGCGTGGCGGAGTGAATGGCGACGACCTGGGGTCCCTTGGCGCCCTGGGCCAGATCGCAGACGACCGTCGTGCCCTCGACCGGGTTGGGCAGGGAGGCGGCGGCCAGGACCGAAGCGTGCAAGAAAGCCTCCCCGGAGCCATCGGCGAGGCGGACGAACCCAAAACCCTTTTCCGGCTTGAACCACTTTACCGTCGCGGTGACGTTCGTCGCGGTGACGTTCTTCAACTCTTCGCTCAAGACAGGTCCCTTTCACGTCCTGTAGCCGGGGAAGGGCGGCCCTGACGCTGAACTGGGCGCGGCACCGCTGTATGACCAAGAACAAGACCCCGGCGGTGGCAAGCTTATCATAAAATTCCAGAAAGTTGCCAGCGCGGCGATGGCCTGTAACTTTGCCGCAATTGCCGGAACCGTCTGGGCTTCCGCCCATACCCGCATTGCGCGAGAGAAGCAGCGTGATTCCAAATCACCATCCACATTCCGGTTTCACAAACAAAATCGGACAAGAACGTTACGAAATTCCGGTGCGTTATCAGGATGGAAATTGCCGATCTTGCAGTTACAACCTGTCCGTCGGAGGTACTTAAGCTGTAAATAAATTTTTAACTAAAAAATACGACTCATGCCTTCATCAGAACGGAGGAATGACTTATGACGACCACCGACCAGACCGCTTTTTTCGTGTCCACCAAGGGCAATGACAGCTGGTCCGGGCGGCTCGCCGCTCCCAACGCCGCCGGCACCGACGGTCCCTTCGCCAGCCTCGAGAAGGCGCGGGACGCAATGCGGGCGAGCGACATCGACACCACCTATGTTCGTGGCGGCACCTATCGCCTGAACAAGACCCTGACCCTCGATTCCCACGACGACGGCCACAGCTTCCTCGCCTACAAGAACGAGACGCCGGTGCTGAGCGGTGGGGAGCGGGTGACCGGCTTCACCTACGAGGGTAAAGGCCTCTATTCCGCCAAGCTCTCGTCCGCCAACGGCCTGGACGTCAGCATCGGTGGTGAGCGCCAGCATGCGGCGCAGACCGGCGACTTCGATCCCGCCCATGCCGCGACCAGCGGCTGGCACGTGCTGAAGGCCAGCTCCAGCAGCGCCAGCAAGACCAGCTTCAACTTCACGAACGGCGACATCCCTTCGGGCTTGAAGCCCCATGCCGGCCTGGTCGTTCAGACCTTCGACACCGAACGGCTGAGGGACGACATCTCGCATGTGAAGTCGATCGACCAGTATCACCACACGGTGACGCTCGACGACGCTGCATCCTACGCCCTGCGTACCGGCGGCACCTATCGGGTGATGAACGACGCCTCGCTGATCCGCGACGCCGGTGAGTTCGGCTGGCGCGCCAGCGACGGCAAGCTGGTGGTGAAGCCGGAGCATGCCGCCAGCTTCCAGTCGGACGGCGTCGTCGTCGCCCGGCTCGGCACGCTGATCAAGGCCAGCAACGCCAGCAACGTCAGCATCGAAGGGCTGACCTTCTCCGACACCCGCTATGACGGCTCGGCGCTGTCGATGCAGGGCGGGCACGGCAACTCGGTCGGCGGCAACCACTTCGTCAATGTCGGGACCGCGGTCTCGCTCGACGGCACCGACAACAGCCGCGTCGCCGGCAATCATATGGAGCAGCTCGGCGACAGCGGCGTTTCGATGATTCATGCCGCTAACGGCAACCGGATCTACGCCAACACCATCGAGCATATCGGCCAGATCACCAAGGGCGGGGCTGGCATCGGCGGCATCGGCAGCAGCAACACGCTGGTCAGCCACAACGACATCACCGACGCCCCGCGCTATGGCGTGTCGTTCAAGGAATGGGACGATGGGCAGCTGAACCGCAAGAACACCGTCGAGTTCAACAAGATCCACCATGTCGGGCAGGAGACCGCCGACGGCGGCGGCATCGAGATGCTCGGCCGCTCGGCCCAGAACATGGGCTCGGTCATCCGCGGCAACGAGGTGATCGACACCGGCGGCCTCGCCACCGACGGCAAGGGCAACTGGCTGACCGACCACAAAGGCTGGGGCATCTCGCTCGACGATCTGACCAGCGGCGTCGTGGTGCGCGACAACTTCGTGAAGGGCTTCGCCTGGGCCGGCATCTATGTCCATGGCGGCGACGACAATCTGCTGGAAAACAACTTCGGCGTCGCCAGCCGTCCGCAGGATGCCTTCATCCGCCTGGAATGGGTGCCGAAAGCCGGAGCCGAAGCCCGTCCCCATGACAACACGGTGATCCACAATCTTGCGGCAGGCGATATGCCGATCAACCAGTACTGGAAGGTGCTCAGCCCCGGCCGACTGACCATGGACGGCAACGTCGCCGCCACCGGTCGCGCCTACGGCCCGAATGACGAGGTCTTCAATCCCGGCTTCAGGGACAGCGCCCATGGCGATTACTCGCTGAAGGATCACGCCCCGGTCCTGTCCCACGGCATCCACGACCTCAGCTGGTCGTCGATGGGGACGGACGGCTACCATGCCGACAGCAGCATGGCCCAATTCTGGGACCACGCGGCCTACTGACGGGCAGGGGGTGCCGGCAGGCCCGGCACCCCCTGGTCAAAAAATCGTCATGAGGGGTGAAAAAAGGTCTTGCGCGGTTCGGGTGAGGCCGCATATAAGACGCCTCCCGACGCGAACGACGCCGGCGCCGCCGAACCGGCAGCGACCGACACGTGACGGGGAAGCCCGACAAACCGGCGCTTGACTGTCGAACCCCAGAGGTTCGGCGGGGCAACGGTTTCTGCATCGGGCGGGTTCTTTGACAAGTTTATACCGTGTTGTGAGAAGGGATGCGCAGGCGGCGGCAGTTGGTAGCCGTTGCG
>NZ_LGQU01000089.1:0-5186 GCF_003115935.1 Azospirillum sp. TSH20 | reverse complement strand
CCTAACCCTCTCCCCGCTTTCGGCGGACCAAAGGTCCGCCTGTCGCGTCAGCGCAAACGAAGTTTGCGCGTGAGCGGGGGAGAGGGGACATCGCGACATACGTCTCCTCAAGGACATCTTCCCATGGCATCGCTGACCATCCGCCTGCACCCCGCCGACAACGTCGTCGTCGCCGGCGCCGACCTGGAGCCCGGCACCGCCCTGCCCGGCACAGAAGTCGCGACCACCGGGCCGGTGCCGGCCGGGCACAAGGTCGCGGTGCGCGCCATCGCGCCGGGCGAGCCGGTGCGCAAGTACAACCAGGTCATCGGCTTCGCCACCGCGGCGATCCAGCCGGGCGACCATGTCCACGTCCACAACATGGGCATGGGCAGTGATTTCGAGCGCGATTATGCCTTCGGCGCCGACGTCCACCCGGTCGAAATGATCCCGGAGGCCGAGCGCGCCACCTTCCAGGGCATCGTTCGCCCGGATGGCCGGGTCGCCACCCGCAACTACATCGGCGTGCTGACCTCGGTGAACTGCTCCGCCACCGCGGCGCGGATGATCGCCGACCATTTCCGTGGGCCCGCGCTGGCGGCCTATCCCAACATCGACGGCGTCGTCGCGCTGACCCACGGCTATGGCTGCGGCATGGCCGGCAGCGGCGAGGTGATGGACACCCTGCGCCGGACCATCGCCGGCTACGCCCGCCACCCCAACTTCGCCGCGGTGATCCTGCTGGGTCTCGGCTGCGAGGTGAACCAGATCGACAAGCTGATGGAGGCCACCGGCCTTGAGGCGGGCGCCCGCGTCATCCCCATCGGCATCCAGGACATGGGCGGCACCGCCGCCGCCGCCCGCGAGGGCATCCGCCGGATCGAGGCGCTGCTGCCGGAGATTAACGACGTCACCCGCCAGACCCTGCCGGCCAGCCACCTGACGCTGGCTCTGCAGTGCGGCGGTTCCGACGGCTATTCGGGCATCACCGCCAACCCGGCGCTGGGCTATGCCGTCGACCTGCTGGTCCGCAGCGGCGGCACCGCCGTGCTGAGCGAGACGCCGGAAGTCTACGGCGCCGAGCATCTGCTGACCCGCCGCGCCGTCCGCCGCGAGGTGGGCGAGGCGCTGGTCGAGCGCATCGGCTGGTGGGAGGACTACACCAGCCGCACCGGCGGCGAGATGAACAACAACCCGTCGCCCGGCAACAAGAAGGGCGGCCTGACCACCATCCTGGAGAAGTCGCTGGGCGCGGTCGCCAAGGGCGGCACCACCCCGATGACCGCCGTCTACCGCTATGCCGAGCCGATCACCGACAAGGGCTTCGTCTTCATGGACACGCCCGGCTACGACCCGGTGTCGGCGACCGGCCAGGTGGCGGGCGGCGCCAACGTGCTGTGCTTCACCACCGGCCGCGGCTCGGTCTTCGGCTGCAAGCCGACGCCCAGCCTGAAGCTGGCGACCAACAGCACGCTGTTCCGCCGGATGCCGGACGACATGGACATCGATTGCGGCGCCATCGCCACCGGCGATGCCTCGATCGAGGAGGTCGGCCGCGCGATCTTCCAGCTGGTGCTCGACACCGCGTCGGGCCGCAAGACCAAGAGCGAGGAACTCGGCGTCGGCGCCGATGAGTTCGCCCCTTGGCAGATGGGAGCGGTTATGTAAGGGGTCCGCCCCCTTATCGGAAACCGTTGAAGAGCCGGCACCATGCCTGACAGTTCCACCCCTCTCTCTGGCCCCCACCGCGATCCCGGCCCCCAGCCGGTCAACGCGCCGCAGACCCCGATCCAGCCCACTGGATCGACGTCCAAGGGCACGGAGCCGATGCGGGCGATCCTGCTGGTGGTGCTGGCGGTGGCCTGCCTGTCCTGCTCCGACGCCACGGCGAAATATCTCGGCCGGACCCTGCCGCCGGCCGAGATCGCCTGGATGCGCTATGTCGTCTTCACCGCGCTGGTGATGCCGCTGGCGTTGCGCGGCGGCTCGCTCCGGGTGCTGAGGACGACGCGGCCGGGACTTCAGGTCGTGCGCGGCCTGGGCATGCTGGGCTCGGCGCTGTTCTTCATCATGGCGATGCAGCATCTGCCGCTGGCCGAGGCCGCGGCGATCAGCTTCGTCTCCCCCGTCTTCGTCACCGTGCTGTCGATCCTGCTGCTGAGCGAGAAGGTCGGCATCCGCCGCTGGGCGGCGCTGCTGGTCGGGCTGGCCGGCGTCATCATCGTCATCCGGCCGGGGGCGGACGGGTTCCAGCCGGCCTCGCTGCTGCCGATCCTGACCGCCTTCAGCTGGGCGCTCGGCCTTGTGGCGACGCGCAAGATGACGGTGCAGGAAAACCCGCTGACCACCATGGTGTGGAGCGCGCTGACCGGCCTGATCGTGCTGACGGCGCTGCTTCCCCTGCATGCCGCATGGCCGACGCCGTGGGAGATGCTGCTCGGGGTCTTCATCGGGCTGGTCTACACCCTGTCGCAATGGCTGCTGATCCTGGCCTACCGCCAGGGCGAGGCATCGGTGCTGGCGCCCTTCACCTATGTCCAGCTGATCTGGTCCACCGCGCTGGGATTCCTCGTCTTCGGCGCGGTGCCCGACCATTGGACCTTCGTCGGCACCGGCGTGATCATCGCCAGCGGCCTCTACACTGCGCACCGCGAACGCATGCGGGCACGGGAACGCCGCGCTGCGGCGGCATGAAATAATAAGGATTTGCCGGGGCATTCCCGGCTTGCGGAGAACAAGCATGACCGACACGCCCAACCGCGTCGCCGCGCTCGGCGAATGCATGATCGAGATGTTCCGGCGGCCGGACGGGTCGCTGACCATGGGGTTCGGCGGCGATACGCTGAACACCGCGGTCTATCTGGCGCGTCTGGGCACGCCGGTCGACTATGTCACCGCACTTGGCGATGACACCATCAGCGAGGACATGATCGCCGCCTGGGCCGCCGAAGGGGTGGGCACCGGCCATGTGCTGCGCGTGCCGAACCGCCTGCCCGGCCTCTACCTGATCGAGACGGACGCCAGCGGCGAGCGCCGCTTCCTCTACTGGCGCGACCGCGCGCCGGCGCGCGAACTGTTCGCCCTGCCGCAGACGCCGGAGCTGTCCAAGGCGCTGGAAGGCTACAGCATCGTCTACCTGTCCGGCATCAGCATCGCCATCCTGGGCGAGCAGGGCCGCGAGCGGCTGTTCGAGGTGCTGCAACGGGTCCGCGCGCGCGGCGGCAAAGTGGCGTTCGACACCAACTGGCGCCCGCGCCTGTGGCCGGACATCGAGACCGCCCGCGCCGCCTTCGACCGCATGCTGCGGCTGACTGACATCGCGCTGCCCGGCGTCACCGACCTGCGCGACCTCTATGGCGATGCCGATGCCGACGCCGTGTTGGCCCGCGTCCGCGACGCCGGTGTCTCCGAGATCGTGCTGAAGCTGGAACAGCCCGGCTGCATCGTGTTCCAGGACGGCAATGCCGTCGAGGTTCCCGCGCAGAAGGTCGCCACGGTGGTCGACACCACGGCGGCCGGCGACAGCTTCAGTGCCGGCTATCTGGCATCCCGCCTGCGCGGCGAGGGTCCGGCCGACGCCGCCCGCGCCGCCCACAAGCTGGCTGCCGCCGTCATCCAGCACCGCGGCGCCATCATCCCGCGCGAGGCGATGCCGGCCTGAAACACCGCGGTTCCAGCCCCCAACGTCACCCTTCCGCCGCCAGTTCGCGGCGGAAGGCGCGGCCCGCCATCTGAGCGACAGCGGTCAGCGCCTCCTCGCCCATGCCGTCACGCGCCGCCGCCGACATCCCCTTCATCGTGATTGCGACGAAGTCCGTCAGCGCGTCGGCCCGCTCCGGCTCCTCCGTCGCGATGAAGTCCCGGATCGCCGCCACGCCGGCCTTCCTCAGCGCCTCGGCCAACGCGCAGGCTTCCGGATCGGCGCTGTTGCGCGCGCCATCGAGCACGAGGCAGCCCGCCACCCCGTTCCGTTCCGGATAGAGCCGCGCCGCCAGCAGCAGCGTGCGCTCGATCACCTCGGCCACGCCGCCGCCGTCTGCCTGCGCACGGGCGAAGATGTTCGCCTCCCCCGCCGCATAGCGCCGGAGCGCCCGCTCGAACAGCCCGGCCTTGCTGCCGAAGGCCGCATAGAAGCTCGGCGGCTTGATTCCCAGCTCCGCCCCCAGCTCGGCGACGCCCACCGCGTCGTAGCCGCGCGCATGGAACAGCTTCATCGCGGTCTCGACCGCCTCGTCCACATCGAAGGAGCGCCGCCGTCCCCGCGCTCCGGAGGATTCTGTAGCGACCACTATATTTTCTCCTTGCGCAAATCCTTTGCCCGGATTTATATAGCGATCACTATATTTTATCAAGGAGCGCATCATGGGTGAGTTCACCGGCCGCAAGATCCTGGTCCTCGGCGGCAGCCGCGGAATCGGCAAGGCCATCGTCCGCCGCTTCGCCAAGGCCGGCGGCTCCGTCGCCTTCACCTATGCCGGGTCGAAGGACGCCGCCGAGGCGCTTGCCGCCGAAACCGGCGCGGAGGCCATCCGCACCGACAGCGCCGACCGCGACGCCCTGATCGCCACCGTGGCGGAGCGCGGCGCGCTGGACGTGCTGGTCGTCAATGCCGGCACGGCAATCCTCGGCGATCCGCTGACCTTCGACCCCGACGCCGTCGACCGGATGATCGACATCAACGTCCGGGCGCCCTACCACGCGGCGGTCGAAGCGGCCCGGCGCATGAATGACGGTGGGCGCATCATCGTGATCGGCTCGGTCAACGGCGACCGCATGCCCTTCGCCGGCGGCGCCGCATACGCCCTGACCAAATCGGCGGTCCAGGGCATGGTGCGTGGCCTCGCCCGCGATTTCGGCGATCGCGGCATCACCGTGAACGCCATCCAGCCGGGTCCGACCCACAGCGACATGAACCCGGCCGACGGCCCGATGGCGCCCGCCATGCACAGCTTCATGGCGATCAAGCGCCACATCGACGCCGACGAGGTCGCCGAACTGACCGCCTACGTCGCCGGCCCGCATGCCGCGATGATCACCGGCTCGTTCCAGACCATCGACGGCGGCTTCGGCGCCTGACGGTCGCCCTCTTCCTTCGCTAAACTATACACGCAGGACGAGATCCCCTCTCCCCCGCTCACGCGCAAACTTCGTTTGCGCTGACGCGACAGGCGGACCTTTGGTCCGCCGAAAGCGGGGAGAGGGTTAGG
>NZ_LGQU01000191.1:0-5464 GCF_003115935.1 Azospirillum sp. TSH20 | reverse complement strand
GGGTGAGGGGGGAGGCAAGGATCAGGGATCCATGTCTGGATTGCCCCTCACCCTTCCCATGCTTCGCATGGGCCCCTTCCCTCTCCCGGGGCGGGAGAGGGAGGCGTATCAACTCATCCAGTTGCCGCCGTCGACGTTGTAGGTTTGGGCGACGATGTAGTCGGCCTCACGGCTGGCCAGGAAGATCGCCATGCCGGTCAGATCCTCCGCGCGGCCCATGCGGCCGAAGGGGACCGCTTCGCCGACTTGGCGCTTCTTCTCGCCGGGCTGGAGGCCCTCATGTTTGGCGAACAGGGCGTCGACGCCGTCCCAATGCTCGCCGTCGACGACGCCGGGGGCGATGGCGTTGACGTTGATGCCGTGCTTGATCAGGTTCAGGCCGGCCGACTGGGTCAGGCTGATGACCGCCGCCTTGGTGGCGCAATAGACGCCGACCAGCGCCTCGCCCCGCCGCCCGGCCTGGGAGGCCATGTTGATGATCTTGCCGCCGCGGCCCTGCGCAATCATCTGCTTCGCCACCGCCTGCAGCGTGAACAGCGTGCCGGCGACGTTGATCGAGAACAGGCGGTCGTAGCTCTCCCGCGTGATCTCGACGATGGGGGCGAGGTCGAATAGGGCGGCGTTGTTGATCAGGATGTCGATGCCGCCGGCCCGCTCCACCACCGTGGCGACCGCCGCGTCGATGGAGGACTGGTCGGTCACGTCGAGTGCCACGGCATAGGCGCCGGGACCGATCTCCGCCGCCGCCTGCTCCGCCGCCGCGAGGTTGATGTCGGCGATGGCGACGGTGGCGCCCTCCGCGACATAGGCGGCGGCGAAGGCGCGGCCGATGCCGCGGGCGGCGCCGGTGATGATGGCCGATTTGCCGTCGAGACGTTTCATGGAGGTGGGGCCTTTCATGCCACTTTGACTTCGGCGGCGGCGGACAGGGCGTTGCCCTGGGCGTCGAAGCGGTGGAGCTTTTCGCTCTGCGGCGTCAGCCAGACGCGGTCGCCGTGGCGCACCGGGAACTCTCCGCCGGCCCGCGCCACCATCGTGCCGATGCCGTCCACCTGCACATAGACGAAGGTGTCGGAGCCCAAATGTTCGGACACGGTGACGGTGCCGGACCAGCGGCCGCTTTCGGTCGACAGCGCCAGATGTTCGGGACGGATGCCGATGCAGTCGGCGCCGTCGCCGCGCGCCGCCTCGCCCTCGATGAAGTTCATGCGGGGGGAGCCGATGAAGCCGGCGACGAAGCGGTTGCGCGGGCGGCTGTAGAGGTCGATGGGGGAGCCCACCTGCTCGATCCGGCCGGCGTTCAGCACCACGATCTTGTCGGCCATGGTCATGGCCTCCACCTGATCGTGGGTCACATAGATCATGGTGGTGCCGAGGCTGGCGTGCAGCTCGGAGATCTCCAGCCGCATGTTGACGCGCAGCGCGGCGTCGAGGTTCGACAGCGGCTCGTCGAACAGGAAGGCGGTCGGCTCGCGGACGATGGCGCGGCCGATGGCGACGCGCTGGCGCTGGCCGCCGGAGAGCTGGCCGGGGCGGCGGTCGAGATAGCTGGTCAGGTTCAGGACCTTGGCCGCCGCCTCCACCTTGCGGTCGATGGCGGCCTTGTCCAGCCGGGCCATCTTCAGCGGGAAGGCGATGTTGTTGCGCACGGTCATGTGCGGATAGAGCGCGTAGGACTGGAACACCATCGCCAGCCCGCGCTGGGCGGGCGGCAGGGCGGTGGCGTCCTTGCCGTCGATGCGGATGGAGCCGGACGACACATCCTCCAGCCCGGCGATCAGGCGCAGCAGCGTGGACTTGCCGCAGCCGGACGGGCCGACGAACACCACGAACTCGCCATTGCCGATGGTGAGATCCAGCGGTGGGATGACGGCGATGTCGCCGAAGCTCTTGGTGACGCGGTCGAGCGTGATCTGTCCCATAGCGGGGTCCCCCTACTTCACGGCGCCGAAGGTCAGGCCGCGCACCAGCTGCTTCTGGCTGAACCAGCCGAGAACCAGGATCGGCGCGACCGCCATGGTCGAGGCGGCCGACAGTTTCGCGTAGAACAGCCCCTCCGGGCTGGAGTAGCTGGCGATGAAGGCGGTCAGCGGCGCCGATTGCGAGGCGGACAGGTTCAGCGTCCAGAAGGCCTCGTTCCACGCCAGGATGATGTTCAGCAGCAAGGTGGAGGCGATGCCGGGCACCGCCATCGGCAGCAGGACGAACAGGATCTCGTCGCGCAGGCCGGCGCCGTCCATGCGGGCGGCCTCCAGGATCTCGCCGGGAATTTCACGGAAATAGGTGAACAGCATCCAGACGATGATCGGCAGGTTGATGAGCGTCAGCACGATGACCAGACCGACGCGGGTGTCGAGAAGCCCGAAATCGCGGAACAGCAAGTAGATCGGGATCAGCACGCCGACCGGCGGCAGCATCTTTGTCGACAGCATCCACATCAGCACGTCGCGGGTGCGCTTGCCGGGTACGAAGGCCATCGACCACGCGGCGGGAACCGCGACCATCAGGCCGATCAGCGTCGATCCGACCGAGATGACCACCGAGTTCCAGAAATGGAGGAAATAGTCGGAGCGCTGCTGCACCTCCGTGTAATTCTCCAACGTCCAGTGGAAGGCGAGGAAGGAGGGTGGGCTGGCGATGGCCTCGGCTTCGGTCTTGAAGCTGGTCAGCGCGGTCCACAGGATGGGGAAGAAGATCACGATCCCGATGGTCCAGGCGATCAGGGTCACGACCAGCTTCTGGCGGTTGGTTGCGGCGCGCGCCATGGTCAGATGTCCAGGTTGCGGCCGATCATCCTCATCAGGAAGACGGCGACGATGTTGGCGAGGACGACGGCGACGATGCCGCCCGCGGAGCCGCCGCCGACATCGAACTGCAGCAGCGACTGGGCATAGACGAGGTAGGTGATGTTGGTGGTGGCGGTGCCGGGGCCGCCGTTGGTCGTCACCAGGATCTCGGCGAAGACCGACAGCAGGAAGATGGTCTGGATCAGCGTCACCACCGTCATGGCGCGGGCCAGATGGGGCAGGATGATGTGGATGAAGCGGTCGACCGCGCCGGCGCCGTCCATCTCCGCCGCTTCAAGCCTTTCGCTGTCGAGCGATTGCAGGGCGGTCAGCAGGATCAGCGTGGCGAAGGGCAGCCACTGCCACGTCACGATCAGGATGATCGAGGACAGCGGCGCCTCGGCCAGGAAGTCGAAGGGCTGGAGGCCCAGCCCCCTGGCGATGGCGGCGAACAGGCCGTTCACCGGGTTCATCAGCATGTTCTTCCACACCAGCGCCGACACGGTGGGCATGACGAAGAAGGGGGCGATGATCAGCAGGCGGACGATCCCCCGCCCCCAGAAAGGCCGGTCGAGCAGCAGGGCCAGCCCGATCCCGCCGGCGATGGTCAGCACCAGCACCCCGCCGACCAGGGCCAGCGTGTTGCCGAGTGCGGCGAAGAAGGCCGGATCGGTCAGGAAATACTGGTAGTTCAGCGTGCCGATCCACTCCTCCTGCCCCGGCATCAGCAGGTTGTAGCGCAGGAAGGAGAAGTAGAGCGTCATCGCGAGCGGGATCAGCATCCAGCCGAGCAGCAGGACGACGGCCGGAGACATCGTCAGGCGCGCGGCTGCGCGCGAATGGGCGGTGGCCATGGCTCGACCCTTGGGGAACGACGTTGCGGGGCGCGGCCTTCTTCCGCCGTCATCCCCGCGAAGGCGGGGGATCCAGGAGGCTTCGCAGTTAAGCCGCTGAGCAGTCTGGATTCCCGCATTCGCGGGAATAACGGCCGAATGAGGTATTGCCGTGATCGGAGAGGACGGAGGTCGGGCGTGTGCGCTTACTTGATGTAGCCGGCCTTGGTCATCTCGCGGGTGGTCAGGGCCTGGGCGCTCTGCAGGGCCTGGTCGGCGCTCATCTGGCCGGCGAGGGCTGCGGAGAAGGCTTGGCCCACCGCCGTGCCGATGCCCTGGAATTCGGGGATGGCGACGAACTGCACGCCGGTGTAGGGGACTTCCTGCACCGTCGGGTGCTGCGGATCGGCGGCCTGGATCGACTTCAGCGTCAGGTCGGCGAAGGGAGCGGCCTTGCGGTATTCGGGGTTGGCATAGAGCGAGCTGCGGGTGCCGGGCGGCACGTTGGCCCAGCCCTCTTCCTTGGCGACGAGGTCGAGATACTCCTTGGAGGTCGCCCAGGAGATGAAGGCCTGCGCGGCGTCGCCCTTCTTGCTGCTGGCGGGAACCGCGAGGCTCCAGGCCCACAGCCAGTTGGACCGCTTGCCGAGACCGGTGTCGGGGGCCAGCGCATAGCCGACCTTGTCCGCAACCTTGCTCTGCGCCGGGTTCGAGACGAAGGAAGCGGCGACGGTGGCGTCGATCCACATCGCGCATTTGCCGGTCTGGAACAGCGCCAGATTCTCGTTGAAGCCGTTGGAGGAGGCGCCCGGCGGGCCGGCGTCCTTCATCAGGCCGAGATAGGTCGTCAGCGTCTGCTTCCAGGGATCGGTGTTGAACTGCGGCTTCCAGCTCATGTCGAACCAGCGGGCGCCGAAGGAGTTCGCCATGGCGCTGAGGAAGGCCATGTTCTCGCCCCAGCCGGCCTTGCCGCGCAGGCAGATGCCGTAGACCTCGTTCTGCTTGTCGGTCAGCTTGCGCGCGGCGTCGCCGATGAAGCTCCAGGTCGGCGCCTCCGGCATGGTCAGGCCGGCCTTCTCGAACAGGTCCTTGCGGTACATGACCATCGAGCTTTCGCCGTAGAAGGGCGCGGCGTAGAGCGTGCCGTCGGTGGTCAGGCCGCTGCGGATGGAGGGCAGCAGATCCTCGACGTCATAGTTGGCGCCGAGCTTGTCGAGCGGCTTCAGCCACTTCTGCTTGGTCCAGATCGGAACCTCGTAAGTGCCGATGGTCAGGACGTCGTACTGGCCGCCCTTGGTGGCGATGTCGGTGGTGATGCGCTGGCGCAGCACGTTCTCTTCCAGCGTCACCCAGTTCAGCGTGATGTCGGGATGGGCCTTGGTGAAATGATCCGACAGCTTCTGCATGCGGATCATGTCGCCGTTGTTCACCGTGGCGATCGACAGCGTTTCCGCCTGTGCCGAGCTGCCGAGAAACGCGGCGACCGCCGCGCCGATCAAGGATAGCGCACGCTTCATTCCAGTTTTCCTCCCCAATGTCCTGTCCGGCCGCGCCCTGGCTTCTGTCCTGCCGGCCTCTGCGACGGATCGCCCGACCTCCGGATGCATCCACGGCATTCGGTTTGTAGGGCACACGAACACTATGGCGCAGGAGGCGGAGGGGTGCAATAGATAAATCACATTGATTTTGATATTCGGGGGCGTATGGCACTGGTGCGGACCTTGGCGTTGGTTGCACTTTCGTATAGGCGGAGTATGGTTCCCTCTCCCGCCCCGGGAGAGGGAAGGGGCCTGCCGCAAAGCGGCGGGAAGGGGGAGGGGGAATCCAAACATGGATTTCTGATCC
>NZ_LGQU01000166.1:0-5700 GCF_003115935.1 Azospirillum sp. TSH20 | reverse complement strand
CGCCCTGGAAGCGCACCACCACATCGGCCCGGCTGGACAGCCAGTCGACGATCTTGCCCTTGCCCTCGTCGCCCCACTGGGCGCCGACCACCGCAACGTTGGCCATCTCTCGTCTCCGCAAAACTTCAAAAGGAACCGCTCAACCGCCCGATCCACCGCAGGGTACCATCCGCGCGGCGTGGGGGTCCGTTCACCCTGAACCCAACTCGCTTGAACTCAAGTCACTTGAACCCAGGGTCATCCGACCGGCTTGACGTCCCCGCCGGCCAGCCAATGGCCGCACTGGAGCCGTTTGGCTTCCGCGGCCGCATCGGCCACCGGGGCGAGCCCGGCGACCGTCACCCATCCGTCGGCCCGCAGCTTGCGCGCCGTCTCCCAACCGCTGCCATGCGGCACATACACCCGGCCAGGGGCCTTGGCCGCCGGAACCGCGCGTAGAAGCGTGTCCATGTAGAGCGTGAAGCCGGTCGCCGGCTCCCCGCGGTCCTCGCCCTGGGCGCCGGCGCGGTAGCGTCCGCCCTGGCCCAACTCCCCCGCCGCGCGGGAGAACAGCGTGAAGCTGAGTCCGGTCTGGTATTCGAAGCCGCGATGCTCCACCAGATCGATGGTCACCGTCAGATCGGGCATCGCCGCGCGCAGCAGGGCCAGCGTGTCGGTCAGCCGGCGGCGGTCCTTCTCGGCGCCCTCCGGCAGCGGCAGGGCGGCCAGCGCCTGCATGGCGCGGTCGGCGGGACCGGAGGCGCTCATCAGCGTTTCGAGCAGCTTGGCCGCCGGGCCGCCGACCGCGGCCACCGCGGCGGAGTCCTTGCGGTCAAGCGCGGCGCGCAGCTGGCGGATTTCATCCTCGCCCAGACCCAGCCCGGCGCAGATGCGCGAGACCATGGTCGGCACGCAGAGGTCGACCGACAGGTGCGGCACGCCGATGGCGGTCAGCGCCTGGACGGCCAGCAGGACGACCTCGGCGTCGGCCTCCGCCTCCAGCGCGCCGATCAGCTCGACGCCGACCTGGGTGAACTGGCGTTCGGGGCGCAACTGCGATCCCTTCACCCGCAACACCTGCCCGGCGTAGCACAGGCGCAGCGGCCGGGCCTCGTTCTTCAGGCGGGAGGTGGCGATGCGGGCGATCTGCGGGGTGATGTCGGCGCGGACCGCCATCATGCGCTGCGAATGCGGGTCCATCAGCCGGAAGGTCTGCTTGGACATCGCCGCGCCGGGGCCGGAGAGCAGATTCTCTTCGAACTCCACCAGGGGCGGATCGACGCGGCGGTAACCCTGCGCGGCGAATTCCGCCAGCAGGCGTTCGACGGCGGCCGCCTCATGCGCCGCTTCGGACGGCAGCACGTCGTGCAGTCCGGCGGGAAGCAGGGCGGAGCTCAGTGCGTCGGCGGGCATGACCAGCGTGTCTCGTTGCAGGCAGGGACAGGGATGCCGCGGCGAATGTCGGGCACACGGGGCGGGCTAATACCCGACACCCGCGCCGCATGCAAACGGAAAAGCCCCGCACGGTGGCGGTATCTCCCCTGCGCGGGCCTTGCGTGGGCGAATCCGTCGCAGGCGGATGGGCAGAAAAGCTGAGGGCGCGGGGTCTCCCTCTCCCGGGGCGGGAGAGGGCGCTGGTGGCAACCGGACTTCAGCCTGCGTCGGCCGGACCGGCGTCTTCGTCGGGTGGGAGCGGCAGGTCGATGTCCGAAGCGGCGGGGGACACCACGGCGAAGCTGCTGCCGTCGTTCTTCGGGCGCAGCACGGTCAGCGGCGAGCCGACCACCAGGAAATGGATGATCTCGGCGATGTTGGTGGCGTGGTCGCCGATCCGCTCCAGGTTCTTCGCCATGAACAGCAGATGCGTGCAGGGCGTGATGTTGCGCGGATCCTCCATCATATAGGTCAGGACCTCGCGGAACAGGCTGGTGTAGAGGTCGTCCAGTTCCTCGTCGCGTTCCCAGGCGGCGATGGCCTTGTCGACGTCGCGCTCGATGTAGGCGTCGAGCACCTCCTTCAGGATCGCCTCGACCAGCCGGCCCATGCGCGGGATGCCGGCCGCCGGCCGCACCACCGGCACCTGGGCCAGCGCCAGCGACCGCTTGGCGATGTTGGCGGCATAGTCGCCGATCCGCTCCAGGTCGGCGGAGACCTTCAGGGCGGAGACGATCTCGCGCAGGTCCTGCGCCATCGGCTGGCGCAGGGCCAGCAGCCGCACCGCCTCGGCATCGATGTCGCGTTCGTAGGCGTCGAGCCGGGCATCGGCCTGCATCACCTGCGAGGCGAGCCCGACGTCGCGGCGGGTCACCGCCTTCACCGCCGCTTCGACCTGCGCCTCCGCCACGCCGCCCATCTGGGTGATGAGGTTGGACAGGCGCTGCAATTCCTGCGCGAAGGAGCGGACGATGTGTTCGGTGCCCATGTTCGGTCGCGACGCTCCAATGATGTCCGGTCTGTCCGCCACAGCCCGCAGGGCCACCACGCGCCGGACGTGTATATTAGCCTGTGGTCATGACGCCGGTGTGGCGGGTTTATTTCACTTCCTTGACAATCCTGTGTCACCTGGACGGTCGGTCTTTACTGGCGCTATCGCTGTGACCCTGGCTGCCGGCGACGTATTGGATTTGAAGTAACTCGGTAACTTCGCTAAAGGGTACGGAGCCGTATTGAAACCGTCCGCATGGGGTAAATCCCCCTGCACTGACCGGGAGGCCGTTTCCCATGTCCGTCGCGTTCCAGATGCCTGTCCTTCGGATGCCCGGCCGCGCCATCGCCGCAGGGTCCCTGCTTCTGCTGGCTGCGTCGCCGCTGGCGCTTGCCGCCGATCCGGCACCGGCCGCAGGCGCTCCCACCGCATTGGTTGAGGATGTGTCGGATGGCGTCGACGGCGTGCAGCCGATGGATTATCTGGCTGCCGGCCGAAGCGTGGCGCTGAAGGCCGGGCAGACGCTGACGCTGAGCTATCTGGAATCCTGTGTGAACGAGACGATCACCGGCGGTTCGGTGACGGTCGGCGCCCGCGAGTCGGCGGTGGAGGGCGGCAGCATCGACCGCCACACGCTGCCCTGCGACGGCGGCAAGCTGCTGCTGGCCTCCAACGAGGCGGGCAAGGCGGGGGTGACCGTCTTCCGCAGCGCGCCCATCGCCCTGCCGGGCATGAAGGCGCCGCTGCCGAAGCCGGACCTGACCCTGTTCAAGACCCATCCGGTGCTGATCCTGTCGGCTCCCGGCCCGGTCACCATCGACCGGCTGGACGTGCAGGGCATCGCGCTGACCACGGTCAATGTCCCCGGCACCACGCTGGACACCGCCAAGAAGGGCAGCGGGCTGGAGGCGGGCGGCCTCTACAAGGTTTCCGCCGGGCAGAAGTCCTTCATCGTGAAGATCGACGAGAAGGCCGCGGCCGGCGGCGGTCCGGCGCTCGGCCGCCTGATCCGCTTCTGAGCGGCGGGCACGACCGTTGAAGAGGATGAGGCTGCCCCGGCGCGTCCGGCTGGTCCTGCTCGGCGCGGTGGCGCCGGTCGTGGCATCATTTCTGGTGCTGGCCGCCTCGTCCTCGTTGCAGGGGCCGTCGATCGACAGCCTCTATTGGCTGCGGGAACGGCTGCATGGCTCACGGCCGGCGCCCGACCCGTCGCCGGTGGTGGTGGTCGGCATCGACGAGGAGACCTACCGCCGCCCGCCTTTCGCCGGCACGCCGCAGGCGCTGTGGGGGCCGCGGCTGGGCACCGTGCTTGGCGCTATGCTGGACGGCGGGGCGGCGGCCATTGGCCTCGACCTCGTCCACCCGACCTCGGTCGAGACGCTGATCCCCGGATTCGAGCGCGATTACCTGCTGACCCTGCGCCGCGGCGGCAAGGAGGGGCGGCTGGTGCTGGCCAAGGTGCAGCATCAGAGCGATCCGCTGATGCCCTACCGCGGCTATATGATCGCCGCCGGGGTCAACAATGTCCGCTCGGTCAATCTGGTCGAGGATGCCGACGGCGTGCTGCGCCGCATTCCGCTGACGCTGACGGTGGCCGGTCCCGACGGCAAGCCGAAGGCCGAGCCGGGTATGGCGGTGGAGGTGGCGTCGCGGGCGCTGAAGGCGCCGCTGGAATGGGGAGCCGACGGCTCCGCCACCCTGGCCGGCTACCGGATTCCGGGCGGGGAGGGCAACCGGCTGCTGGTCAACCATGCGACCGCGCCCGGCGCCATCCCGACCTACTCGCTGGCCGACCTGTATGCCTGCGCGGAGGCCGGCAAGACCGACTTCTTCGCCAGCCACTTCAAGGGCAAGGCGGTGATGGTCGGCACGGTGCTGGACGTGGAGGACCGCAAGCTCTCCTCCAACCGCTGGGTCACCAAGCCGGAAGGGGTCAATCTTCCCGAACGCTGCGCCCTGCCGGTGATGAGCGAGCTGTATGTCGCCGGCCGCACCCGCGACAGCATTCCCGGCGTCTACATCCATGCCGCCGCCATTTCCAACCTGATGGCGCACGATGCGCTGGCGGAGGCCGGCCGGCCGGCCTCCGTGGCCCTGGTCCTGCTGCTGGCCGGACTGGCCGCCCTGGTGACGCTGGCGACCCGGCCGCCGGTGGCGGCATTCGGCCTGCTCCTACTGCTGGCTGGGTGGAGCGGCGTGGCGGTGGAGGCCTTCCAGGGCGGGCTGGTCCTACCGTATCTGCAGGCGGCATTGGCGGCGCTGCTGGTCTTCCCGCTGGCGCTGGGTCTGCGCTTCGCCGTTCTGGACCGCGACCAGCGGCACATCCGCAACGCCTTCAAGCTCTATCTGCCGGGGTCGCTGATCGACGACATGATCGCTTCGGGCCAGTCGCCCTGCCTGGGCGGGGAGGAGCGCGACCTGTCGATCCTGTTCTGCGACATCGCCGGCTTCACCAAGATGTCGGAGGGGATGGAGCCGGAAGCCCTTGTCGCCGTGCTGAACCGCTATTTCACCGTGATGACCGACATCATCGAGGCGCATGGCGGCTTCGTCGACAAATACATCGGAGACGCCGTTCTGGCGGTGTTCGGCGCTCCTTATGCCATCGACAACCATGCCCGCGCCGCGGTGGCGGCCGCCCTGGCGATGCGTCAGGCGATGGCGGACGACCCGACCCTGCTGGCGACGGCCAGCGGGCGCGGCTCCAACCGCATCGGCATCGCCACCGGCCCGGCGCTGATCGGCAACATCGGCTCCCCCCGCCGCTTCAACTACACGGTGATGGGCGACACGGTGAATCTGGCCTCGCGGCTGGAGGGCGCCAACAAATACTACAACACCGTCCTGATGGTCAGCGGCGAGACCATGCGCCACCATGGCGACCCGGAGGCCTTCCGCGCGCTCGACATCGTGCAGGTCGTCGGCCGCAGCGAACCGGTCGAGGTGTTCGAGCCGCTGTCCGACGCCCGCCGCGCCGATCCGGAGGACCGCGCCCAGCGCGCCGCCTACGCCGCCGCCCTCGATGACTGGCGCGCCGGGCGGTTCGAGGCCGCCGCCGCCGGCTTCGGCGTGCTGGCCGCCGGCGACGGTGCCGCCCTGGCGATGCTGCACAAGGCGGAAAAGCGCATCGGCCGGGCGCCCGAGCCGGACTGGGCCGGCGTCACCGCCCTCACCGACAAATAGCCGGACGACGATAAGCCGTGTCCCGAACCGCCATGCCCACTCCCGTGCCCCGACGCCTGCATCGGCTCGCCCGCCTGTCCGCCCTGCTGCTGGCGGGGGCCCCCCGTCCCTTT
>NZ_LGQU01000210.1:0-5756 GCF_003115935.1 Azospirillum sp. TSH20 | reverse complement strand
CCCCCCCCCCCCCGGGGAGAGGGTCGGGGTGAGGGGGGTGCATGGTGTGGATTCTATGGAGAATGGGGACCGCGCGATGCTTGAAAATCCTCGCCGCGCGACCCCCTCACCCTAACCCTCTCCCCGGGGGGGAGAGGGGATATGCGCCCGACGAAGGAGCAGGATCAGGCGTGCAGCAGGCCAATGTCATTGTAGGCGATGTGGTCGAAGCCATGGGCGTAGACCGGCGAGGTCGACGACAGGCTGAAGTCGTCCGCACCCGGATTGACGAAACCCGGGTTCAGCATCACCGAACCCTTGTCGTACCCGGCGGCCTGCCAGTTCGCCAGAGTGCCCCAGGCGCCGCTCGACATCACCTGCGGCCAGGCGTCGAACTCCTTCTCGGCGGTGTTCAGGCTGCTGTAGAAGTTGTCGTGGAGGTTGCCGACATTGGCCGGGCCGTAGATGTGGACGGCGGTGCCCTCGCGCACGTCGATGACGTTGCCGGAGATGTCGTTGCCGGTCATCGCGTGGCCCTTCCAGCCGCTCCAGGCCACCGGCTGCTGCAGGCCGATCTGGGCGCCGCTGTTGCCGGCGATCACGTTCTCCGTGACCGTGTTGTTCCAGCCGCCATGCAGGAAGACGCCGCCGATGTTGTCGTGGACGACGTTGCCCTTCACCGTGGTGCCGCTGGTCCAGTCGTCCAGATAGATGCCCCAGCTCGCCACCTGCCCGGTCGGGTTGGTCGCGGTGGTGCCGGACACGTCGTTGTTGACGACGGTGTGGTTGGCCAGATCCTGCTGGCGGTTGATCAGGTAGATGCCGCCGCCGTCGTTCGATTCCAGGTTGGCGTTGATCACCTTGTTGTAGGAGATGGTGACGCGATAGGCGGCGTCGCTGCCGTCGGTCTGGACCGAGCCGACGGCGATGGCCTTCTCCGGCGAGTTTTCGATCTGGTTGTGGGTGACCTTGACGTCGGAGCTGCCGTTGACCCAGATGCCGGCGTCGCCGCGGTCGGCGGCGTTCGGGTGCCGGATCAGGTTGTCCGACACCTGCGTGAAGTTGGAGCCGGCCTTGACGAAGATCGACTCGGCGCCGGTGTTGTCGAACTGGTTGCCGGTGACCTTGCTGTTGGCGCTGTTCTGCACCGTGATGCCATAGCCGCCGCCCTTCACCACGTTGTTGGCGAAGGTCAGGCCGGAGGCGTTGTCGGCGAAGACGTAATGGCCGGTGGTGACGCCGTCGGCGAAGCTCAGGCCTTCGATGGTCACGTTCTTGGCGCCGCCGAGGCCGAAGGACACCGACGCCGTCGAACTGCCGTGGATCACCGCCTTCTCATTGCCATAGCCGGCGAAGGTGACGCCGGAATCCTGGCTGTTCAGCCACAGCCCGTTCTGGTGGTAGTCGCCGCCGCGGATGTAGGTGGTGTCGATGTTCGGATCGGCGCGCATCGCCGCCTGCGCCTTGGCGAGGCTGGCGAAGGGGCCGTCGGTGCCGGCGGCGTTGGGGGCGGCCAGCTTGCCCGACCAGCTGTCCTTGCCGTTGGTGGCGACGTAGAAGGCCGGGCCGGTGGGGGCCGGGGTGGTCGGCGTCGGCGTGGTCGGGGTGGGGGTGGTCGGCGTCGGGGTGGTGGTGGTGCCGGCCGGGAAGTCGGAGGCCGGGGCGTTGACCACCAGCGTGCCGTTCCACCACATCCCCTTCTGGCCGGCGATCACGTCCTTGCCGTCGAGCGCGCCCTTGTCATAGGTGACGGCGCTGCTGGTCGAGGCGTAGCTGTGGCCGTTGATGGAGATGCTGTTGACGGTCAGGCTGCGGTCCTGGCCGTTGACCATGGCATCGTTGTCGTACTGGACCTGCACCTTGTGCGCGACATGGTCGGCGGCATCGGTGGTGAAGGTGAAATTCTTGGCGGTGGTGCCGGCGGTGGCCTCGCCGATCTGCTTGCCGTCGACCAGCACCTTGAAGTGGGCGTTGACGCCGCCCGCCGCGGTGCCCGACGCGTTCACCACGATGGTGTCCTTGCCAGCGGTTGCGGCCGGCGCCGGGGTGGGAGTCGCGGCGGGGAAATAGCTCTTGTCGGCGTTCACCACCAGCGTGCCGTTCCACCACATGTTCGACTGGCCGGCGGCGACGTCGCGGCCGTCGAGCGCGCCCTTGTCGTAGCTGACGATGCCGGCGGTCGGCGCGATCGTCTTGCCGCCGATGCTGATGCTGTTGACGGTCAGGCTGCGGTCCTGGCCGTTGATGACGGCATCGTTGTCGTACTGGATCTGCACCTTGTGCGCGGTGTCGGCGGTCAGCACGGGGGTGAAGACGAAATCCTTCGCCGTCGTGCCGGCGGTGCCCTCACCCACCTTCTGGCCGTCGACCAGCAGGGTGAAATGGGCGTTCACGCCGGCGGCGGCCTTGCCCAGGGCGTTGACGACGATCTTGGTGGAGGTGGTGGCCATCGGTTCGGTGTCCTCGCCTGATGTGCCCCGGGGCCTTGCCGTGCCCCTGGGGTCTGATGTCCGTTTTGGGCCTGAACCCGGATGCCGGCGGAGGATGGCGAGGACCGGCGGGATCTTTGTGTGATGTTTTCGCTTAAAAGCGCCGAATCTGCGACAAATTGTGGCTAATCCTGCCGTGGGCCGATTTGCACGATGGTCATGATTGCACTGCAGCATTTCCGCAACAGCGGGCCGTGCGAAAATTGCGGCTTTCCCGTATTCCTGCAGGAAGCCGTTGAACGAAAGGTGCTTTTCCCGGATTGTTTGGAATAGCCACAACTGTCTACCGCCGGCATGAGACGCGGTGACCGCGAGGCTTCGGACCCCCATATGTCCGGACGCCAAGCGGAACGAGGATTGACTGAGAGATGCACGAGTACAGCGAGCGGCCGCGCCGCGCCGACGATCACCCCAGCCACCGGCCGTTGCCGCCGGGCTGTTTCCGGGTGCAGCGGCCCATTCGCTTTTCCCACTGCGACCCGGCCGGCATCGTCTATTTCCCGGTCTATTTCGACATGTTCAACGGCGCGGTGGAGGACTGGTTCACCCAGGGGCTGGACATCGACTATGCGACGATGATCCTGCAGCGGCGGCTGGGCCTGCCGATCGTGCATGCCGAATGCGATTTCGTGATCCCCAGCCGCATGGGCGACACGCTGACCCTGGGCGTCCTGCTGGAGCGGCTGGGCCGCAGCTCGCTCAAGCTGCGGATCAACGGCGAGCATGAGGGGCAGGTGCGGCTGTCGGGCAGCCTGACGGTGGTCACCACCTCGCTGGACGATTTCGCCGCGGTGCCGATCCCCGACGACATCCGCGCCGCCATGCAGCGCTATCAGGCGGGTTGCGACGCGTAAGGGGGGGCTGGGTATTTCCCCCCTCTCCCGCCCCGGGAGAGGGAAGGGGCCCGCCGCAAAGCGGTGGGAAGGGTGAGGGGTATTGCAAGGAACCATGCGGTTCGGGATGCTTGGATCACCCCTCACCCTCCCCACTTCGTGGGGCCCCTCCCTCTCCCGGGACGGGAGAGGGCCTTTTTGTGCGCCCTGCCCTCTCTGACGGACCTCCATGGACGACATCGACCGCCGGCTGATCGATCTGTTGACGGTGAACGCGCGCACCAGCACGGCGGCGCTCGGCCGCGCGCTGGGGCTGTCGCGGTCGACCGTGCAGGATCGCATCGCCCGGCTGGAGCGGCAGGGGGTGATCGCCGGCTATACCGTGAAGCTGGGCGATCCGGCGCCGCGCCGCGGCGTGTCGGCGCTGGTGATGATCAGCGTGAACGCCCGGCTGGCCGACCGCGCCGTCCATGCCCTGCGCAAGATGCCGGAGGTGATCCGGCTGCACAGCATCAGCGGCCAATACGATCTCTGCGCCACCGTCGGCACCGAGACCCATGACGCGATGGATGCCGCGCTGGACAGCATCGGCCGCCTGCCCGGTGTGGAACGGACGATGTCGTCGATCGTGCTGTCGACGAAGATGGAACGGTAGGAGAGGCCCCCCGCCCGGTAAGGAAGGGGGCTCTCCCTGCCCTTACGCCTTCCCGTCCATCTGGATGACGCGCAGGTTGTTGGTGGTGCCGGCCTGGGCGAAGGGGATGCCGGCGACGACGACCATGGTGCCGATCCGGCCGGCGAACTCCTCCGCCCGCGCGGTGGAGATGGCGCGGTCGACCATCTCCTCGTAGGTGCGGATGTCGTCGGACAGAACGCTGTGGGCGCCCCACAGCAGGCAGAGCCGGCGCGACACCGCCTTGTCCGGGGTGATCGCCAGGATCGGCACCTCCGGCCGCTTGCGGGCGATGCGCGCCGCGGTGGTGCCGCTGGAGGTGAAGGCGACGATGGCCGAGGAATGCAGGCTGTTGGCCAGATCGGCGGCGGCGGCGGCCACGGCGTGGGGCGGGCTGTGCTCCTCCCCCGGATGGGTCGCCTGGATCAGCGAGTGATAGAGCTTGTGCTGCTCGGTGGAGCGGATGATGCGGTCCATCATGGTGACCGCTTCGACCGGATACTGGCCCGACGCCGATTCGGCCGACAGCATCACCGCGTCGGCGCCGTCATAGATGGCGGTCGCCACGTCCGACGCCTCGGCCCGCGTCGGGGTCGGGGCGGAGACCATCGAATCGAGCATCTGGGTGGCGACGATCACCGGCTTCACCGCCAGACGGCAGGCGCGCACCAACTCCTTCTGGCGGCCGGGCACGTCCTCGTGCGGGATTTCGACGCCGAGGTCGCCGCGCGCCACCATCACCGCGTCCGACAGGCGGATGATGTCGTCGATCCGCTCCAGCGCCTGCGGCTTCTCGATCTTCGCCATGATGCCGGCGCGGTCGCCGATCAGGCCGCGGCCCTCGATGATGTCGCCCGGCTTCTGCACGAAGGACATGGCGACCCAGTCGACGCCCAGTTCCAGCCCGAAGGCGAGGTCGGCGCGGTCCTTGGCAGTCAGCGGCGACAGGTCGAGCACGGTGCCCGGCAGGTTGACGCCCTTGCGGTTGGAGATGGTGCCGCCGACGACGACGCGGGCCTCGATCCAGTCGTCGCCCAACTCGGTCACCTCGACGCGGACGCGGCCGTCGTCGATCAGCAGATGGTGGCCCGGCATGATGGCGGCGAAGATTTCCGGGTGCGGCAGCGGGATGGAGCGCTTGTCGCCGTCGCTGCCCTGCAGGACGAAGCGGATCGATTCGCCGGTGGCGACGGCGATCTTGCCGTCGCGGATGGTGCCGACGCGGATCTTCGGGCCCTGGAGATCCTGAAGGATGCCGATGGGGCGGCCGACCTCCGCCTCCAGCTCGCGGATGGCGCGGTGGACCTTGGCGTGGTCGTCGTGGGTGCCGTGGCTGAAGTTCAGCCGGAAGGTGTCGACGCCGGCCAGGAACAGGGTTTTCAGCATCTCGGGCGAGTTGCTGGCCGGTCCGACGGTGGCGACGATCTTGGCGCGGCGATGACGGCGCATGTGGTTCCGGCCGCGGGGGCCGTCCTCTTTGGCTGGGCCGTCCGGTGCGCCGACGGGACGGCGGCCACCTTGGAGGGACGGCGGGGTGACTGGTCAGCAATGGAACGGCCGGAGCGCGCACCCGTTGGGGTAGCCCGTCGACTGTTCGCGTGCCTGAACAAGGTGTCGCCATCGCCGCCGGAAAGCAAGGCGACTGGCGGAATTGGAATTCTTCCAACTGCCGGTGCGGGTCCTCGATGGCGCGGATGGGGGAGCGGCGGGGCTGCGCGTCTCGCAGCGGAAGGTCGGCGGCGGCGGGGTTGGGGATGGGCGGGTGGAGGGGAACGTGACCAT
>NZ_LGQU01000155.1:0-5809 GCF_003115935.1 Azospirillum sp. TSH20 | reverse complement strand
GCAGCTCGTCGGTCAATCCGAAGATGGTCTGGCCCAGCGGGTCGCGGGCGCCCCAGCGCTTCAGGCTGGCGACGCAATCGCGCGCCAGAACCTTTTCGCCGTCATGGAACTTCAATCCGTCACGCAGCCGGATCGTCCAGGTCAGCCCGTCGGCGGACTGCTCCGCCCCTTCGGCCATCTGCGGCTTGACCTCGAACCGCGTGTTCATCCCGAACAGCGTGTCGTAGATCTGGTAGCCGTGATTGCGAACGGGTTGTCCGCTGGTGACCACCGGATCGATGCCCGAGAGGTTGGATGCCGGCACGACGCGCAACACGGTCTTCTTGGTCTGGGCGATCGCCGGGGCACTCAGCCCCGCCGACCCCGCCAGCGCCCCTGCCGCCATCGCCGATCCTGCCAGAAACGCACGCCGGGTCACAGTCATGGCACGAATTCTCCGAGAAAATGGGGTTTGCCGGTTACAGCTCGCGCGAGAGGCGCGGATCCAGCAGGTCGCGCAGTCCATCGCCGATCAGGTTGATGCTGAGGACGGTCAGCGACAGGAAGACCGCCGGGAAGAAGATGATGTTGGGGAACAGCTGGAAGTAGCTGCGGCCCTCGGAGATGACGCTTCCCCAGGTCGGCACCGACGGCGGCGTACCGGCGCCGATGAAGCTGAGGATCGACTCCGAGATGATGGCCGAACCGCAGATGAAGGTGCCCTGGACGATCAGCGGCGCCAGCGCGTTCGGCGCGATGTGGCGCAGCAGGATGACCATCGGCGGGGTGCCGATGGCGATCGCCGCCTCCACATAGGTCTGTTCCCGCAGCGTCAGGACGACGGCACGGACCAGACGGGTCACCCGCGGCGTCTCGGCGATCGCCAGCGCGATGATCACGTTCTCAACGCTGGCGCGGGTCAGGGCGATCAGGGCGATGGCCAGAAGAATGGCCGGGATCGCCATGAAGGCTTCAAGGACGCGCATCAGGAGGGCGTCCAGCTGCCGGAAGAAGCCCGTCAGCAGTCCGAGCACCAACCCGCCGAGCATGGCGAGCGCCGCCACCGAGAACCCGACCAGAAGGGAAACCCGCCCGCCATACAGCACCCGGCTGTAAAGCTCCCGGCCCAGCGCGTCCGTCCCGAACCAGTATTGGGCGGAGGGAAGCTTCAGCCGCGCGGCCGGCGCCAGCTTCTGCGGATCGGTGGTCCCGAGCCAGGGGGCCAGCAGCGCCGCGGCGACGATCAGCGACAGCACCAGGGCGCCGAAGATCATCGGGCCGTGATGACGCAGGAAGGGACCCCATGTCGAGCCGACGCGCTCGGGATCGGGGGAGGTGGCCGGAGCCATTTCAGTAGCGGATGCGTGGGTCGAAGATTGCATAGCTGATGTCCACGCAAAGGTTGACGATGATGTAGATGCCGGCGAGCAGCAGGATGACGCCCTGGATGATCGGGTAGTCGCGGCGCAGGATGGCGTCGACCAGCAGCCGCCCGACGCCTGGGATCGCGAAGACCGTCTCGGTGACCACGACCCCGCCGAGCAGCAGCGCCACGCCGATGCCGACCACCGTCGCGATCGGCACGGCCGCATTGCGCAAGGCATGCCGCCAGATGATCACCCGGTCGCTCATCCCCTTGGCGCGGGCGGTGCGGATGTAATCCTGCGACAGCACCTCCAGCACGCCGGCCCGGGTGATCCGGGTGATCAGCGCGATGTAGACCATCCCGAGCGACAGCGTCGGCAGGACGAGGTTGGACAGCCATGGTCCGACACCGTTCGACAGCGGCGTGTAGCCCTGCACGGGGAACCAGGCGAGCTTGATCGCGAACACCCAGATCAGCAGATAGCCGACCACGAAGACTGGAACCGAAAAGCCCAACACACTGACGACGAGCGCCAGCCGATCCACTGCCCGCCGCGCCCGCCATGCCGCCAGCGCGCCCAGCGGCACTGCGACCACCACGGACAGCAGGACGGTCAGCGCACCGAGCGAGAAGGTCGGTTCCAGACGCTGTGCGATCAGGTGGGTGACGGGCAGGTTCGAAAAGATCGACGTCCCCAGGTCGCCCTTCACGAGGTTGAGCAGAAAGATCCCCAGCCTGACGTGAAAGGGCTGGTCGAGCCCCAGGGCGACGCGGATCCGGTCGATTTCCTCGGGTGTCGCCAGATCCCCGGCGATTATGGTGGCCGGGTCGCCCGGCGCGAAATACAGAAGGCAGAAGATGATCAGGGCAACGAGGGCGACGACCGGTATGGCACCGAACAATCGCCGGATGATGAATGCGAGCATGGTTCTTCCCTGTTCCTGTCTGGCCGTCACGCCCTCGGTCGTAAGATGCCGAAGCTTATGCGGCCCATTCCTCGCCCCATGACTGGACGAGATGCCCTGCCGAAACCTCGCGGTATTCGCGGACCGGCGGTATGTAGTCGAGCCTGCGCACTGGGCTCTTGATTTCCGCGCTCGAAATCGACCGCGCCATCCTGCGCCGCGTGGGATCGGGCACTGGGACTGCGGAAAGCAGGCGTTTGGTGTAAGGGTGCTGCGGGTTGCCGAAGACCGCGGCGCGGGGCCCGATTTCGACCATCTCGCCCAGATACATCACCGCGACGCGGTGGCTGAGGCGTTCGACCACCGCCATGTCGTGCGAAATGAAGAGGTAGGCCAGTCCCAGGCTGGCCTGGAGATCGAGCATCAGATTGACGACCTGCGCCTTGATCGACACGTCGAGCGCCGAAACCGCCTCGTCGGCGATGATCAGCTTGGGCTCGACCGCAAGCGCGCGGGCGATGCAGATACGCTGGCGCTGGCCGCCGGAGAATTCGTGCGGATAGCGCGAGGCCATCTCGGGCTTGAGACCCACCCGGACCAGCAGGTCCGCAACCTTGTCGCGCGCCTGGGCGCGCGTTCCCATCCGGTTGACCAAGAACGGCTCGGCGATCGCGTTGCCCACCTTGATGCGGGGGTTGAGGCTGGCGAAGGGATCCTGGAATATCATCTGCATCTTCTTGCGCGCCTCCGACAGGGCGCGTGCGCTGGATGACAGGATGTTGGTGCCTTCGACGAGGATCGTTCCTGCCCTCGGTTCGATCAGGCGCAGGATCGACCGCCCGGTGGTCGACTTGCCGCACCCGCTTTCCCCGACCAGCGACAGGGTTTCCCCCGGCTGAACGCTGAAGGAAACATTCTCGACCGCATGCACGCAGCCGGCCGGCTTGCGCAGGATGCCGGAACGGATGTCGAAGCGGGTCGTCAGGCCGCGCACCTCCAGGACCGGGCGGTCGGCCTGGGCGATGGTATCCGGCGTTTCCACCGGCGTGTCCGCCTCTCCGGTCTTGATATCGACCACGGGAAAGCGCATCGGGCGCTCCCGGCCCGTCATCGACCCCAATTGCGGAACCGCCGACAGCAGGGCACGCGTATAGGGCTTGCGCGGATTGCGGAAGACCTCGGCGGTCTCGCCGGTTTCCACGACGTCGCCGTGGTACATCACCAGCATGCGGTCGGCGATCTCCGCCACGACGCCCATATCGTGGGTGATGAATAGGACCGACATGCCCTCTTCGGCCTGCAACGTCTTGATGAGTTCAAGCGTCTGCGCCTGGATGGTGACGTCCAGCGCGGTCGTCGGTTCGTCGGCGATCAGCAGCTTCGGCTTGCAGGCCAGCGCCATGGCGATCATGACACGCTGCCGCATGCCGCCGGAAAAGCGGTGAGGATACTCGCCGAGCCGCGATTTGGCGGCAGGAATCCTCACCTTGTCGAACAGCCGGACGGTTTCGGCTTCCGCCTCCACCCGCGACAGTCCTCGATGGAGCATCAGCGCTTCGACGATCTGGAACCCGACCGGAAGCACCGGATTGAGGCTCGTCATCGGCTCCTGGAAGATCATGGCAACCTCGTTGCCGCGAATCCTGCGCATCTCCTCGTCCGGAAGCCGGAGCAAATCGCGCCCCATCAGGTTGATGCTCCCGGCGATGCGGCTGTTCGTCGGCGGAAGGAGGCGCATGATCGACAAAGCCGTGACGCTCTTGCCGGATCCGGATTCCCCGACGATCGCCAGCGTCTCCCGCGGGCGGATGTCGAAGGACAAATTCCTGATCACCGGCTGCCACAGGCCATCCCGCGCAAACGATGTCGTCAGGTTGCGCACGGAAAGAACCGTCTGCTCCAATACCTCCTCCTAACCGCTATCCATGATTGTCGAACCGGCAACTTGACCGCCAAGAGCGCAACGCCCGTCCTTGCGGCCGGCGTTGCCTACGCCGGTCGGTACCAACAACTCGGAAGACACTGCCTTTTGCAGGACTTGTTTATGGGTAGGTCAGATCAGGCAGACTGAACGACGTGGCGTCACAATCTGCCAGCATTGCGCTCAAGCACTGACGATAGCAGTGACCAACGAATGCAGAAAGAACTGTGAGAGTCGAAGATCGTTGCCCATGGAGCAACACCATCGTGGGCCGGTGCTGGGCGTCCGGCAGCTCACCCGGCCCATATGTGCAGCATCAAGGGACTTTGTTGCAGCGCGACAATTTCGCTCGCAGGAAGCCCTTTCCCGGCGTCGTGGTTACGCGACGCGGATGGAGTCCGGGTGTCCGAGGTCGAGCATGCGGTTCAGGGTCCGGACCGCGATGGCGATCTCGGCGTTCCGCCGATCCTCGGTTTGGAACCGCAGGCCGTCACCTATGACGCGCTTCCAGCGACTGTAGAACGCCTCGACCAGGGCGCGGACGGTGTACCGGAAGGCTTTCTGCCACGCCAAGCGTCCGTGCTCAGCGATGTACTGAAGGTGCTGGTCGCGCTGCGTTGGGTCGGTCGCGGCGTTCGCGCTCGGCACCGCCGTGGAGCGAGGCGGCACGACCACGGCGACGTCCAGCGTGTGCTCCGCCACGGCTGCGGCCACGCCGGTCTGGTCGTAAGCCCCGTCGGCCACAAACGCGGCTAGGGGCTCCTCAATTTGGTCCAGCAGAGCACCGACCTGCGAGCCGTCATCAACACCGTGGTCGGTCAGGGTCGCCGCGAGGATCCGCCCGGTCACAGCATCCAGTCCGACATGCAGCTTCTTCCACGCGCGTCGGCGCTGGGTACCGTGCTTTTTGACCACCCATTCGCCGGGACCGCACAGCTTCACGCCCGTGCTGTCGACCAGCAGCTCCACAGCGCCGCCCGATGAGACCGGTTCCGAAGGGAGGCGCAGGGTCTGTGCGCGACGGCTGAGGGTGGAATGGTCGGGGACGGCAAGCTCCACGCCGACCAGTCGGACGATGGAGCCGACCAAGCCTTCGGTTCGGCGCTACGGCAGCCTGAACACGGCGCGCAAGGTCAAGGCTGTCGTGATCGCCAGGTCCGAGTAGAGGCGCTGCCCGCCGGGCGTGGTCCGCGTCTCCGCCCGCCAGCGCGCGACCGCCTCCGGCGTGAACCAGACTGTCAGGCTGCCGCGCGCCCGAAGCCCCGCGTCATACGCCGCCCAGTTGCGAACCCGATGGCGCTGCTTCGGAATGTGATGGCGGCGGGATGCATTGGCTTTGAACGGCATGACCGAACCAACACGAGAGCGAAGGGCCGGCCTTCTACCGCGATACCCCGAACGCCGCAACCGAAGGCCTCGGTGCAACAAGGTCACGCAACGGCCCCGGCGCACGTCCACCCACCCACGCGGCCTCGGCGCGCCGGGGATCCTGTGGCGCAGCAGCAGGCGCCTTCCGTCGAGGCGGGACATCAGCGGTTCCCCCTGCCTGACAGCCGGTGCATCAGTTCGCCGATGATACCGCGGCGGAAGAGCAGGACGCAGACGACGAAGATGCAGCCGATCACCACCGGCACCGGC
>NZ_LGQU01000078.1:0-100826 GCF_003115935.1 Azospirillum sp. TSH20 | reverse complement strand
CCTGTCAGCAACGCGGCTCAAACACGCAGAGTGGCTAGGTTCTTGACGTTCCTGACATGAGCAATCCTCCTACAGGTATTTCCATAATAATCGTTATGCGTTTTTAGTGTGTAAGCTGGGTAGGTTCTATTCTGACGTGCAACTTGCCCCAACCGACCGCGATACGCTTCCCCGCCGCGTGAGCTGAGCTATTGTGATGGCGTCGACCGCCACGGATCGCGAAGCCACGCCATGCATACAGTTTTGCTTATTACGAGCGCCCCCCGCTTCCGGCTCAGGATCGGCGTGCTGCTTTTGCTGATGGTGCTCCTGCCGGCGGCCGGGGCTTCGGCCCAGGCGATCTCGACGGTGGCCTCCTCTCCCGCGCCGGCCGCCACCGCCGCGCCGGGCGGGACCGACGACATGATGATGAAGATGCTGAGCGAGGGACAGGACCGTATGGCCGGGTTCCGCGGCAAGCTCGCCCAGCGGCTCCGCGCCACGCCGGACATTCCGTCGGCCATCGTGGCGACCCTGACGGCCCAGAGCCCGACCGGTCATCCCGGCCACTTCCTGCGGGTCATCGGCCTGATCATCGCCCTGCTGGCCGTGGGTCATACGGTGCAGCATGTCTTCTATGAGCGGCCGGTCGCCCGCCGCCTGCTGCCGCACCGCGACGGGCCGAAACCGGGTGGTTCGGAACTGGCGGCGCGCTTTCCGGGGCTGGTCGCCCGTGCGCTGATGACGGCGGTCGGCATGATCCTCGCCAGCCTGATCGCATTCGGGCTCGCCACCGCGCTGATCCCGGATCCGACGCCGATGACCGAGAAGACCGTCATCCTCGTCGGAGTTGGATATCTGCTGGTCTGGGCCATCAGCCTGTTCTGGCGGCTGGTGCTGCCTCCCGGCGTTGATCGGCTGCGGCGCGACCTGACCGCCAGCGGTGCCGTCGGCGTCGCCCTGATGACCGGCACCATCTGGCTGGAGGCGCTGGGGATGCCCGCCGATCCCCATGCGGTGCTGGTTGCGCTATTCGGGCTGCTGACCGTGCTGGCGACGGTCGGCGCACTCTATGTCCACCGGCGGACGGTTGACAGCGTCCTCCTTGCCGGGCGCGGCGCCGAAACGCTCGCGCCGCTCGAACGGCTGGGCCTGCGCCTGTGGTTTCCCGTGGTGGTTTCCTATTTGGGCTGCGCGTGGGCAGCGCTGGTCAACCGACTGATCCTGGGCTGGCCGACCGAACTGCCGCTGCTGCTCGGCGCCTATGCGGTCGCCGGGGCTATTTTCACCGTCTATGCCACCGTCACCTACTCCACCCATCGGCTGTTCCACCCGCGGCGCGCCCTGCCCTCCTCTCCCCCGCCGGTCGCCGCACTCGACAGCTACGAGGCGCTGGCCCGGCGGGTCGCGGGCATCCTGGCCGCCGCCGCCGGGGTGACCGTGACCCTGTCGGTGTGGAACATCCCGCGCATGCAGGGCGATGCGGCCGAGCACCTCATCAGCATCATGGCGATCTCCCTGATCGGCTACGTCGTCCACCAGAGCATCCGCATCTGGATCGACCGCCGGATCGCCGAGGAGGGGCCGGTGGCCGGCACCGTTCCGGGCGACGAGGGGGGCGGCCACGGCTCGGCCAGCCGGCTGGCGACGCTGCTGCCGCTGGTGCGCAATTTCGTCCTGCTTTCGATCGTTGGCGCGGTGCTGGTCACCGTGCTGATGGATCTCGGGGTCAACATCGCGCCGCTGTTCGCCGGGGCGGGGATCGCCGGCATCGCCATCGGCTTCGGCGCGCAGACGCTGATCCGCGACATCTTCTCCGGCGCCTTCTTCCTGATCGACGACGCCTTCCGCAAGGGCGAGTACATCGAGATCGGGGCCATCCGCGGCACGGTGGAGAAGATCTCGGTGCGGTCGATGCAGCTTCGCCACCATCGCGGCCCCCTGCACACCGTGCCCTTCGGCGAAATCCACCAGTTGACCAACTATTCGCGCGACTGGGTGATCATGAAGCTGCCTTTGCGCATCACCTACGACACCGATGTCGAAAAGGTCCGCAAACACATCAAGCAGCTCGGGCAGGCCCTGCTGGAGGATCCGGAACTGGGGCCGAAGTTTCTGCAGCCGCTGAAATCGCAGGGCGTCATCCAGATGGAGGATTCGGCGATGATCCTCCGCGTCAAGTTCATGACCCGCCCCGGCGACCAGTGGGACGTCCGCAAGCGGGTGTTCCAGGAACTCCACGCCCTGTTCCGCCGCGAGGGCATCCGCTTCGCCCATCGCGAGGTGACGGTCCGCTTCGCCGGCGAGGCGACGGTGAACGGCCCCGCCGGATCACCGACCGGGGACGATGCCCGGACCCTGGCCGCCGGCGCCGTCCTGCACAGTCTGGACGAGGACGCGCCGGACGCCGGGGCCGCGGCCGGCCGGCACAAGAGTGCGCTGTAGACGGCGCTGTTCCCGGTTCACGACCACGGATCGGCCGGTTCCGGCGGAATGACCGGCAACAGGATGCGTATCGTGGTCCCCTGCCCCACGCCGCTGTCTGCATGGATGTGACCGCCCCAGCCGGCGACGATGCCATGCACCACGGGGAGACCCAACCCTGTGCCATGTCCCACGGTCTTGGTGGTGAAGAAGGGATCGAAAATCCGGGCCAGCGTCGCCGCATCCATTCCGCACCCGGTGTCGCGGACGGTCAGGGCGGCATAGCGGCCGGCCGGGTGCGGCCATGCCCCGTCCGTCGTCCCATCGAGCTGGACCGCGTCTGCCGCGATCTCGATCGTTCCCCCCGATGGCCCGATCGCATCGGCGGCGTTGCGGATCAGGTTTATCAGCAACTGCGCCATCTGCGTCTCGTCGGCGCGGACCATCAGAGGGGTGGTGGCGATCCGCCAGACGAGTTCGACGTTCCGGGGGACCAGCACGTCGACCATGTCGGCCACATTGCGCAAGGCGGATCCCAGTTGCAGCGGACCGGTCGCAGCCGGATCGGAATGGCTGAAGGTCAGCACCTGCTGGGTGATCCGCTGGGCGCGCTGCGCGGCTTCGATCACCCTGGCGAGATTCTTCTGTGCCTGGCAATCCGGCGGCACATCCTCCATGACCAGTTCGGTCAAGCCGATGATCGGTTGCAGCATGTTGTTGATCTCATGCGCCAGACCGCCCGCCAGACAGCCCAAAGCCTCCAGCTTCTGGGCCTCCCGCAGTTGACCCTCAAGCTCCGCGCGGGTTTCGGCCGTGCGGCGGCGCTCTTCGGCGAAGCGCAGTTCCGCCTCCCGCAGGCTCAGCACTTCGGCCACCGCTTCCCGCTCCTCCGTCGCCTGCCGGACGGCATCCAGCAGATCGTCGACCGCGGAACCCAGCGGATCGGCGGCTTGGGTGGCGATCTGCTCGGTATAGGCGCCGATCTGCTTGACGCGTCCATAGAGCGTGCCGGGGGCGTCGCCGCGACCGACCAGATCGCGGATCAGGCTCTGCCGCAGCCGGTTCAGCATGCGCAACCGGGTATTGCGGGCGCGATGGAAATAGTTCTGGAAGTGCCCGTAATGGATCGGAAAGCGGGCAACGTAATCGTCACGGAATCCGCCATGTCCCGCCGGATCTCCCTCGCCGTCGTCGGTGAAGAAGAAAAGCGCGGAAAGCGTCTGGTTGACGTTGATGCCCAGGATTTCGCCGAAGGTTGAAAAGCCTGCCACCGGAAGATCGTCGAAAACCGTCATCCCCGTCAGGTTCGAACCGTTGTTGATCCGCCGCAGGACACAGTCGTTGAGAATGCCTCCGACCGGTCCGGGCTTGTCGCGGAGAAAAGCCGCGAAATCGCTTTTCGTCTGCCCGATGAAATCGGTGGCCTCGACCAGAAACAGCTCGTCACCGGCGTTGACGTCGCAGAAAAAGGAGACCCGTCCCTTCGCACGGTTGATTCCCGCCACCGAGCGCACGAAAAGCCCGCTGTCCAGCTCGACGGCGAAGGTGTGGGAGACCAGCAGGCGCTCAAGCTCGTCGGGCTGGCACTGGAGGCTCCGGCACAGGGCATCGATGAAGCCGGTGACCTCCAGGTTTTCGGGATCGATGACGCTCGTCACCGTGCGCCGGATCGGATCACAGTCCAGGATGGTGAAGGACAGCCCGGTCTTGCGGAAATTCTGCGATTTGAAGACCCCGTAGCGCTTGCCTGGAGCCATCCGCAGGAAGGCGATGACCGCGTGATTGTCCAGCACCCGGCGGCCGTCATAAACCCATGTGTTCAGGAAATCCAAAGTGCCGCCGGCGGAACCGCCGACGAACAGCACGGGAAAACGGCCGGAGGCGTAGATCGCCTCCATCAGGCAGCTCTCGCTGGCGGACAGCCCGTCGATGAACAGCAGCGCCACCGTGTCGTGACAGTCGAGCGGGAATGCCGGCTCGATGGCCTCCAACTCCCGACGGATCGCGTCGACGCGCTGTTCATGGGAGAGGCGTATGCTGCCGGTGCGGATGTCCTCGCTGTGCAGGGGAACGCTGTGGATGCTGACATCGGCGAACAGGTCGCTGCTGAAAGCCTGAAGAACGATGCCGTCCCGCCGTTCGCCGGGATGGTAGAGGCCGCCGGGCACTCCCGAACACAGCTCCCCCGCCGTCGACACCAGCACCAGCCTGCTTTCCTGGGGAAGAACCGAGCGCAGGTCCTCCGCGACATTCGCAAATGGCAGCGCCGGCGAGACGAAGCCGAGGACGAAAGCCGGCGGATCGTCATCGAAGGCAAGCAGCCTCGGAGCGTCGCAGAGATCGGCGGCATCGGTGGCAAGGGTTCTGATGAACCTGTTCGAACGTCCGATGGCACCTGGCATGGTGGAACCTCCTGTCCTGAGAGATCACCACGGAACGATTGCGGTTGGGTCGGCCCTCAGAGTGGCCGGCCGCCTGTCAGCGCATGGACTCCCGCAGGAACAGGTCCTGCCAGCCGAAGCGCAGCATATGCTGGGGGATTTCCCCGGCGCGGCCGATCCGGTCGCCGGCGATCAGCGTGGTCCCGGCCGCCCGTGCCGCGACCGCGAGGCTGGTCGAGGTGATGCCGACGATGCAGGTCTTCAAATTCGCCCGCTCCGCCGCCGCGACGAAGCTGTTCATGTCCTCCATGATCCTGGCCTCGGTGCCGCGGTCGGACGAGATCATGGTGGTGAGGCCGGTCAGGCCGGTTCCCGACAGGCTTGCAAAGCTCTGCTGCCGGCATTCCACGCGCAGGAAGGTCCAGCGGCAGAACGGACGCACCTCGTTGACCAGTTCGCTCATCCGGCCGCTGGGCACGCCGGCGGGAAAGCGCAGGAATTCGAAGATCAGAAAGGGGCGCAGATAATCCGGCACCGATTGGCAGATCGCCAGATAATCCTGCCGGGTCCGGCGCGCCGCCAGCGTCTCGAAACAGACGGGAACCGACACCATCAGCCGGAACTTGTTGCGGAACAGCTCGTCCAGGATTTCCACCGTGTCGGCCAGCGTGTCGATGTCGACCTTGGCCAACTGCTGCGGTTCGCTGACCCCGGACAGCGCCAGCATCCCTTCGACCGAGGTCCCGTCGGGAAAGCGGCGGACCGGCGTGCACATGTAGGTGGAGATCACCTGCCGGCCGACATCCCACAGCGGGCGGTACATGGTGCCGATCTGCGCCATCTCCAACTGTGACAGCTTCAGCTTGCGCGGCTCCGCCGCACCGGCCGCGGCGGTCGGCGGGGGCGGTGCCGTCGAAGCGGCGGCCTGCTCCTCCGGGCCGTTCGCCTCCACCGTCTGCTCAACGGCCGACAGGAGGTCCGCGACGGAGGCGTGTTCGAACAGCAGCTTTCCATCCACCGCGCCGACGGCCGTGGAGACGGTGATCTCGGCCAGTTTGGGATCGCCCAGGAAAAGCCGGTACAGTTCTTCGGCGATCTTGGCGCAGACGAGCGACGCGGCCTGCCTGCTCAGTGTCGCGAAGACGATGATGTATTCGCCGTCACCGCTGCGGAACTGGACGTCCTTGCCGTCGATGTGGCGGTTGATGATGCGGTCGGCAGAGTTGTGAACGCGGTCGCGCAATTCATCCCAGGCGGGGCCGAGGCTCGCACGCAAGGTGTCGAGGTTCAGCATATGGATGCGGCCGGCGGAGAGCAGTTGCGGCTGGGCCAGCAGGACCTTCAGCCGCCGCTCCAGCGCTCTCATCCGCTCGACATCCGTGTCGTTCGCCATTTCGCTCCGCGACGAGGGGGCGGTTGCGGCGGGCTCCTCCTCGACGAACCAGTTGCGGAGCTTCTCCCCCAACGACAGTCCAAGCATGACCATATCCTCTCAGAGCCGCCGTCACCTGGGACGTGCGGAACGGGCGATGGGGTGTCCGGGCAGGCAGGCGGAGACCACGGTCAGCAGTTGATCCCGGGTGAAGGGTTTGCTGAGGACATGGTCGGCCCCCATCTGCTCGGCGACCTTCAGCAGTTCCATGGCGTGACTGCGTCCACCACCGGAAATGGCAATGATCTTCATGGCCGGCATCGAGCGGCGGATGTTCAGGATCGTGCCGATGCCGTCCGCCCGCGGCATGATCAGGTCGCAGATGACCAGATCGACCGCATTGGCACGCAACAGGCGCAAGCCCTCTTCGCCGTCCTCCGCCTCGATGACCGTCATCGATTGGCGCTCCAGAAACTGGCGGAGAACCGAGCGGACCATATCCTCGTCGTCGATCACGAGTACCGTTGGCATCATCGCCTCCCCTTGCAGGCGAGCGTGCAGTCGTGCTCGACAAAAGAATGCAGGTCGGGCCGTTACCAGAGCATTAACGTCTAAACTAGGGTACTGCCGGTGGTTGCGATCTGCCGGAGCGGTTCCGCCTGCCGGCCGGCGCGGAGCGGAACCGGTGGAGGCGAAGCCCGGCGTCGCGGCGCCTGCCGGGCTCGCCACCCTCCTCCGGCCATGTGTAGATTTCCCGGACGCCGGCCGGCCCGATCAGTTGGATGCGGCGCAGAGCTTCTCGCGGGAGGTCTGCTTCGCGGCTTCGGCGGAGAAGCCGTAGGGTTCGATGATCTTGGCGAACTCGCCCGACGCCTTCATCTCGGCCAGCACCTTGTCGAAGGCATCGCGCAACGCGATGTCCTGCTTGCGGAAGGCGGCGCCGTCGCAATAGACCGGGGCGCCCTTGACCGGGGCGACCACCTCGATGTTCGGGTCGTTGGCCTTGCCGACCAGATCATGGATCGACAGCACCGGCAGCGAATAGACGTCGATGCGGCCGTCCTGCAGCATCTTCAGGCCGCTCTGCGGGTCGGGGACCACGATCACGCGGTCGCGCGGCACGCCGGCCTGCAGCGCCAGCTTCTCCTCGGTGCCGCCGCCGGGGGCGCCGATCTTGGCGTTCGGGTTCTTGGCGATGTCCTCGTAGGAAGTCAGCTTCAGCGGGTTGCCCTTCTTCAGGGCGAAGGATTCGGCATCGCAGAGGATCGGTTCGGAATAGGCGACGGCCTTGCAGCGCTCCGGCTTCATGAACAGGCCGGCGGTGACGACGTCGAAGCGGCGGGCCTGCAGGCCGGGGATCATCGCGCCATATTCGGAGATCGAGGCGACGACGTCGTTGACCCCCAGCTTCTTCATCACCGCGCGGGCGACGTCGGGGGCGGCGCCCGACACGGTGCCGTCCGGCTTGACGGCGGTATAGGGCGGTTCGTTGGCGATGCCGATGCGGGCGAAGCCCTGTTCGCGCAGCGTCTCCAGCGTCTCGGCGGCGAAGGCCGGCGCGGCGAGCGTGAGGAGCGTAGCGGCGATGCCGAGGCTTTTGGCGATCTTGAGGTGTTTCATGTCGGCCGTCCCTCTTTCGTGATTTGGTGATTGCCCGGCCGGCGTTCCCTTTGGGGCGCCGGCCCCTGTTTCGTCGGTGTCGTTACCGTTCTTGCAGCATGCCCGCCTTCTGCCGAGGCGGGTTCCAACAGGCGGCGGTCAGTCCTCGACCGTTCCGACCACCGCGATGCAGTCGCCGGCCTTGACGAGGCCGGGGAAATGGCGGGCGGCCAGGATGCCGTCCAGCGCCGCCCGGTATTCGGCCGGCGCCAGCCCGGTGCGGCCGATGGGGTGGATGCGGGCGAGCAGATCGCCCTTGCGCACCGGCTGGCCCAGATCGACGCAGGCCTCGATCAGCCCGCTGTCCTCGGCGAAGCGGAAACAGTCGGCCGACGGCATGTCGAGCCAGCGGCTGACCTCCGCCGGTCGGCTGTCTGCCGGCGGCGCGTCCGTCAGGATCCCGGCGTGGCGCAGCACGTTGCGGACGCCGCGCTTGGCGATGGCGATGGTCTCCGCCCGGCCGGTGCCGCCGCCGCCGAGTTCGGTGGTGACGAAGGTCTTGCCCAGCTCCTCCGCCGCGGTGTCGTACATGCCGACCGCGTCGATCTCCAGCATGCGCATGGAATAGGGCGCGGCGAAGGCGGCGACGGCGGCGAAGCAGCGCGCCTCCTGGTTCTTGTCGGGCAGGATGTGGGCGGCGGCGAAGGGCACGAAGTCCAGCGTCCGGCCGCCGGAATGGATGTCCATCACCAGATCGGCCAGCGGCAGCAGTTCGCGGGCGAAGTAATCGGCGATCTTCTGCGTCACCGTGCCGTCCGGCCGGCCGGGGAAGCTGCGGTTCAGGTTGCCCTTGTCGATGGGCGATGTGCGGGTGCCCGCCTGGAAGGCCGGGTAGTTCATCGCCGGGACGATGATGACGCGGCCGGCGACCCGGTCGGCGGTCAGCGTCTGGGCGAGGTCGAACAGGGCGACCGCGCCCTCATACTCGTCGCCATGGTTGGCGCCGGTCAGCAGGGCGGTCGGCCCGCTGCCGTTGCGCACCACGGTGACCGGGATCATCACCGAACCCCAGGCCGAATCGTCCCGGCTGTAGGGCAGGCGCAGAAAGCCGTGCTGCACGCCGTCGCGGTCGAAATCGACCGTCGGGGTAATGGGGGACGGGGCAAGTGTGACGGGCGCCATGGTCAGGACTTCACGAACAGCTTGCGCGGCACATTGGCCAGGCATTCGACGCCGGTGTCGGTGATGGCGATGCTCTCGGTGATCTCCAGCCCCATATCCTCCAGCCACAGGCCGGTCATGAAGTGGAAGGTCATGCCGGGCTTCAGTTCGGTGCGGTCGCCGGGGCGCAGGCTCATGGTGCGCTCGCCCCAGTCCGGCGGATAGCTGAGGCCGATGGGGTAGCCGGTGCGGTTGTCCTTGGTGATGCCGTAGCGCTTCAGCACGGCGAAGAAGGCGTTGGCGATGTCCTCGCAGCTGTTGCCCGGCTTGGCGGCGGCCAGCCCGGCCTCCATCCCCTCCAGCGTCGCCTTCTCGGCATCGAGGAAGGCCTGCGTCGGCGTGCCGAGGAAGACGGTGCGCGACAACGGGCAGTGGTAACGCTTGTAGCAGCCGGCGATCTCGAAGAAGGTGCCCTCGCCCAGCTTCATCGGCCGGTCGTCCCAGGTCAGGTGCGGCGCCGAGGCGTCGGCCCCCGACGGCAGCAGCGGGACGATGGCGGGATAGTCGCCGCCGAAGCCGTCCGCTCCGCCGATGCCGCGGATGCCGGCGTCGTAGATCTCGGCCACGAGGTCGCATTTGCGCATGCCCGGCTCGACCCGCTCGACGATGCGGGCGTGCATCGCCTCGACGATGCGGGCGGCCTTGCGCATGTAGTCGAGTTCCTGCGGGCTCTTCACCGCGCGCTGCCAGTTGACCAGCGCCGTCGCGTTCCTGAAGCGGGCGTTGGGCAGGTGGGTGGTCAGCGACTGGTAGGCGGCGGCGGTGAACCAGTAATTGTCCATCTCGACGCCGATGGACAGGCCGCCCCAGCCGCGATCCGCCAGGATCGTCGACAGCAGGTCCATCGGATGGCGTTCGGTCGACTGCACGTAATGGTCGGGATAGCCGATGATGCTGTCATGGGCCAGATAGGCGGTGCGCTTGGCGCCGTTGGCGTCCTGGCCGCGGCCGTACCAGATCGGCTCGCCATGCGGCGGCACGATCACGCATTGGTGGACATAGAAGGACCAGCCGTCATAGCCGGTCAGCCAGGCCATGTTCGACGGATCGGTGACGATCAGCAGCTCGATGCCGGCCTTGTCCATGGCGGCACGGGTCTTGTCGAGCCGTGCGGCATATTCGGCCCGGCTGAAGTTCAGCGTCGGTTCCAGCATGTCGGGGTCTCTCTTATGAGAAGAGGGGCATGGGAAAAGAGGATCAGGCGTCGAAGACGGTGCCGGCGCCGGCCGCCAGGGCCCGGCCGCGCGCCAGGGTGGCGATGGCGGTGTCCTGCACCCCGGTTCCGGTGAGGTCGCAGACGGTGATGGCGTCGGTGGTCGGTCGGCCGGCGGCCTGCCCGGCGATGACGGCGCCCAGTTCGGGGAAGTCGCGGTCGGCGGCGACCGTGCCGGCGGCAATCGCGTGGTGCAGTTCGCCCAGCCGGCGGGTCTGCGTCAGGCGGTCGGCGACATAGAGGTCGGCACGGGACAGGATGGCGGGATCGAGTTCGTTCTTGTGCTCGGCGTCCGACCCCATGGCGGTGACGTGCTGGCCGGGTTCCAGCCAGTCTGCCATCAGGATCGGCCGGTCGGCCGGGGTGGTGGTGACGACGATGTCGGCGCCGGCGACCGCCGCCCTGCCCTCCTCCGCGGCACGGACGGGGAAGCCCAGCCGCTCCGACAGGCGGGCGGCGGTGGCGGCGGCACGCTCGGGCTGGCGCGCCCAGATGCGCGCCTCGCGGATCGGGCGGACCAGGGTCAGCGCCTCCAGCTGCAACGCCGCCTGGACCCCGGCGCCGAAGATCGCGGCAACGGCGCTGTCGGGACGCGACAGATGCGTTGCGGCGACCGCACCCGCCGCGGCGGTGCGCACGTCGGTCAGATAGCCGTTGTCGAGCAGCAGGGCCTCGACCAGACCGGTCCGGCTGCTCAGCAGCACCATCAGCCCGTTGACGCTGGGCAGGCCGAGCGCCGGGTTGCCGAAGAAGCCGGGGCTGATCTTGATGGCGAAGCCGTCGAGGCCGGGGACATAGGCGGTCTTGACGTCGACTTCCCCACGATATTCGGGAATGTCGAGCCGCAGGATCGGCGGCATCGCCACCGGGCGGGTGGCCAGCGCCAGGAAGGCGTCCTCGACACAGGCGACGGCATCGCGGTCGAGCGGAACGATCCGCCGCAGCTCCGCCTCGGTCAGGATGGTCATGCGGGGCATGAATGGGCTCCGGTGATGATGCGGCGGTGCAGGTCCATGGCGATGTTGCGGCCGGACAGCAGCGCGATTGTGGGGCCGCGCGGCGTCACCTTGCCGGCGAGCAGGGCGGCAATGCCGACGGCGCCGGCGCCCTCGACGATCTCCTGCTCGGCGGAATAGGCGTGCTCGATGCCGGCGGCGATCTCCGCCTCGGTCAGCAGGACCACGTCGTCGAGCAGGCTGGCGGCGATGCGGTGGGTGTAGCGGTTGTCGAGGCCGATGCCGCCGCCGAGCGAGTCCGCCAGCGTCTCCAACTCCTCGACCAGGACCGGGCGGCCGGCCTTCAGACTGGCATGCATGGCGGCGCCGCGTTCCATCGAGACGCCGATCACCCGCAGGCCGGGCCGCAGAGCCTTGGCCGCCAATGCCACGCCGGCGATCAGGCCGCCGCCCGACAGCGGCACCAGCAGCAGCTCGGCGTCGGGAACCGCCTCGATGATCTCCAGCCCCAGCGTGCCCTGCCCGGCGATGACGTCGGCATGGTCGAAGGGCGGGACGGTGGCGAACCCCTCATCGCGGACCAGCCGGTCGACCTCGACCTGGGCATCGTCCTGGGAGCGGCCGACGATGCGGATTTCGGCGCCCAGCGCGCGGATGCCCTCGACCTTGTTGGCGGGGACCAGCGCCGACATGCAGACGACGCAGCGGACGCCGGCTTGGGCTGCGGCATGGGCGAGCGCCCGGCCATGGTTGCCGGTGGAGGCCGCAGCGACCCCCGTCGCCAGAGCCTCGCGCGGCAGGGCCGACAGCGCGTTGGTGGCGCCGCGCAGCTTGAAGCTGCCGGTGGTCTGGCGGGTTTCCAGCTTCAGGAAGACCGGGGCGCCGCAGCGGGCGGTCAGGCTGGGCGAGGCGACGGTCGGCGTCGCCGCGATTCGCCCGGCCAGCCGCGCGCGGGCGCGGAAGACGTCCTCCAGGCCGATGCCGTGCCCGGTCATGGTTGAGCCTCTGCCGGCAAGGGAAGGGTCATCAGCCGTCCGCCTTCCGGCCGGGGCCGGTCGTCGCCGCACAGGCGGAGTGTGGCCCAGGCGGTGGCCTGATTGCTGGTGACGACGGGGCGACCGATCGCGGCCTCGATTTCCGCGGCGACGCCGGCCGAGCGCAGGGCGGTGCAGGAGATGAACAGCGCGTCGGCGTCGGGCGCCATCGCGTCGATGGCGGCACGCACCAGGCTGGCCGGCGCGATGCGCGCCATCTCGCGGTCGTCGTCCAGCCCGAAGCAGGTGAAGCGCGCGATGTCGAAGCCGTGCTCGGCGAAATAGGCGGCCATCGGCCGGCTGGTCTGTTCGGTGTAGGGCGTCAGCACGGCGATCCGTTGCGCGCCGAACGCCTTCAGGGCGCGGCGGGCGGCGGAGGGCGGGGTGATGACGGGAACGCCCGGCTTGGCCGAGGCGATGGCCTCCTCGATGGCGTCGTCGCCCATGACGACGCTGGCCGAGGTGCAGGAATAGCAGATGGCGTCGAGCGGTTCGTCGGGCAGGATCAGCGCCGCCCCTTCGGCGAGGCGCGGCTGCATGCGGCGCAGATTCTCCGGCGTCGTCGGATTGGCGTAGGCGATGCGCGCGGTGTAGACGCCGATGCGCTCGCTGGCGACCATGCGGCGGAAATCGGGCTCGGTCGTGTGGTCGGTCGCCAGCACGACGAGGCCGACGCGCTTTTCGACCGGGCGGTCGTCGAAGGCCAGTGTGGTGGCCGAGCGCAGGATGGGGATGGAGGACATGGCTCGGGAACTCCAGAGTCAGCGTATCAGCGCGTCGGCGATCAGCGGGTCGGCCGGAACCGGCGTTCCAGCATGTGCAGGGCGGGCACGGCGATCAGGCTGATGCACAGGAACAGGATGCCGACCAGCGTCATCGGCTCCAGATAGCGGTAGTTGCTGTTGGCGACGCTGCGGGCTTCGCTCATCAGCTCGATCACCGTGATGGCGGAGAGCAGCGGCGTTTCCTTGAACATCGCGACGAAGTAGTTCGCCAGCGCCGGGATCATCGGCGGGATCGCCTGCGGCAGGATGATGTGGCGCCAGGTCTGGTAGGGCGTGAGGTTGCAGGCCTTGGCCGCCTCCCACTGGCCGCGCGGTGTGTTGTCGATGCCGGCGCGGAAGACCTCCGACGTGTAGGTGGCGTAATGGAGCCCCAACCCGACCACCCCGGCGGTCAGCGGCGACAGCAGCAGACCCAGTTCCGGCAGCACGTAGAACAGGAAATACAGCTGCACCAGCAGCGGCGTGCCGCGGATGAACTCCACCACGAAGCCGGTGATGCGCGCCACCGCCCGGCTCTTCGAGCGGCGCAGCAGAGCGAAGCCCAGCCCGGCGGCGGCGGCGAGGACGGACCCGAGCAGCGTGGCCAGCAGCGTGATGCGCAGGCCGTCCAGCAGCGTCGGCATGATCTCGCGAACGAACTCCCAATCCCATTCCATGGCGGGTATCCTCAGGTGCGCAGCCCGTCGAGGCCGCGGGTCATGCGGCGCTCCAGGGCTTTCATGCCGAACGAGATCAGGCTGGCATAGGCGAAGTAGATGACCAGGACGGTCAGGAAGGGCATGGCGGTGCTGCCGGTCTGCGAACGCACCACCTGCGCCTGGAAGGTCAGGTCGCTGAGCGAGATGAGCGACACCACCGAGGTCGCCTTCAGCAGTTCGATGGCGTTGTTGCAGAAGGTCGGCACCATCACCACCGCCGCCTGCGGCAACAGCACGTGACGCAGGCTTTGCCAGCGCGTCAGGTTCAGCGCGACGCAGGCCTCGTGCTGTTCGCGGCCGATCGACTGCACCGCCGACCGCACCACCTCCGCGCCGTAGGCGCCGACATTCAGCCCCAGCGCCAGCACGCCGGCCTGCAGCGGCGTCAGCGTCACGCCCATCAGCGGCAGGACGAAATAGGCCCAGAACAGTTGGACGAAGATCGAGGTGCCGCGGAAGAACTCGATATAGGCGACCGCCGCGGCGCGTATGGCGGAGAAGCGCGACAGCCGGCCCAGCCCGGCGAGGAAGGCGGCCGGCAGTGCCAGCGCGCAGCCGAGCACGGTCAGCTTCGCCGTCACCAGCGCGCCGTCCAGCATCAAGCCCATATAGCCGGCCCAATCAGCCATGAAGCCGAAATCTCCTGCGTTCGGGGAAAAAACGGTAACGGCCGCCTTGCGGCTGCGGGGACTAGTCAGATGCGCTGCCCGGCCGCGATGATCTTTTTCAGGAAAGCCTGGGTCCGCTCATGAGACGGGTTGGTGAAGAGGAGGTCGGGCGGCCCCTCCTCCACGATGCGGCCGCGGTCGAAGAACAGCACGCGGTCGGCGAAATCGTGGGCGAAGCTCATCTCGTGGGTCACCAGCAGCATGGTCATGTCGGTGGTGGACCCCAGCATCCGCATGACGCTCAGCACCTCTTCCACCAGTTCGGGGTCGAGCGCCGAGGTCACCTCGTCGAACAGCATGATCCGGGGCTGCAGCGCCAGGGCGCGGGCGATGGCCACCCGCTGCTTCTGGCCGCCGGACAGCTGGGCCGGCATGGCGCGGGCCTTGTCGGCGAGGCCGACGAGGTCCAGCAGTTCCATCGCCCGGCGTTCGGCATCCGCCTTCCTGACGCCCTTGGTCAGCATCGGCGCCAGCGTGACGTTGTCCAGCACGCATTTGTGCGGGAACAGGTTGAACAGCTGGAACACCATGCCGATCTTGGTCCGCATCCGGTGCAGATGCGCCTCGTCGGCGGGGACCAGACGGCCGTTGCGCTCCATCTGGAACAGGTGCTCGCCATCGACGCGGATGGTGCCGCTCTCGATGGTCTCCAGCGTCATCAATGTCCGCAGGATCGTGGTCTTGCCGGAGCCGGACGGCCCGATCAGCGCCAGCTTCTCACCCGGACGGACTGAAAAGCACAAGTCTTTCAGCACGGTGTGCGAGCCGTAGCGCTTCGTGACGCAGTCGATGTCGATGATTGTGTCGGTCACACCGGTCTTCCCTTGCAATGGTTGGCGACCGTGGATGTGCGCAAACGATGCGGGACCGCTTAAATCATGTCAATCCGGAAAATAAAATCATGACAATTCTAAAGAGTCTCACCTTCGGTCTCTTCAGATCGCCAGCAGCACCGGCTCCGGGTCGCTGTTCAGCAGATTGACGATCACGCGCAGGCCGGCGTGAAGCTCTGCCTCGGTGGTGGAGCCGATGGAGACGCGCAGCGCGTCGGGCCGCGTTCCGGGACCGATGGCGAAGGCCGATCCGGGCGCCAGCGCCACCCCCTGGTGGCGGGCATGCGACACGAAGGTCGCCTCCGGCCGCCCTTCGCCCAGCGGCAGCCACAGATGCAGCCCTTCGGGATGGCTGCGGTGGGGGATGCCTTGCAGGATTTCGGCCGCCAGCGCGTGCCGGCGGTGCAGCGCCTTGCGCTGCCACTCCACCATCTCCATCGCGAAACCGCTCTCGACCCAGCGGGTGGCGATCTCGGCGACGATGGGCGTCGCTATCCAATTGGTCACCAGATGGCGGTTGGTGACGGCGGCGAGCAGCCGGTCGGGAACCACCAGATAGCCGGTGCGCAGGCCCGGCATCACCGTCTTGGTGAAGCTGGTGACATAGAGCGTCCGTTCCGGCGCCAGGGCCGCCAGCGGCGGGCGCCTGTCGCTCAGCAGGGGGCCGAGAGGATCATTCTCGACGATCGACAGGTTGTGGCGCTGGGCCAGCCGCGCGATCTCGGCGCGCCGGGTCTCGCCCATGTGGGTGGCGGTGGCGTTGATCGGATTCGGCATGACGAACAGCGCCTTGGCCGTGCCATCGCGGCAGGCGGCGTCGAGGGCGTCGGGACGGATGCCCTCCTCGTCGATGGCGACGCCGCGCAGCTTGATGCCGAGATAGGAGGCGAGCGGCAGCAGCGTGTGGTGCCCGACCTCCTCCGTCACCACGGTCGATCCCGGTGGGGCGGCGGCCATCAGGGCGATGGTCATGCCGGCGGTGGCGCCGTTGGTCAGGGTGACGTTGGCCGCCGTGGTCTCCACCCCGCAATGGCGCAGCCAGGAAACCGCCGTCGCCCGGTGGCGGGCGAACAGGGTGTTGGGGCGGAAGGACAGCACCACGGCCGGCGGCAGGCTGGCGGACAACTCCACCAGCGCCTGCCGCATCGCCTCCACATGCAGCGGCTCGCACACCGGCTTGAGGATCGACAGGTCGATCACCTCGTCGGTGCGCTGGGGGATGTAGGGCGGATCGACCTCGGTTTGCGCCGCGCGGATGAAGGTGCCGCGGCCGGTTTCCCCGCTGATCAGGCCGCGCCGGATCAACTCCTCATAGGCGCGGCTGACGGTCTGGACGGAAATGCCCAATTCGTCGGCAAGCTGCCGGTGGGTGGGCAGCTGGTCGCCGACCGCCAGTTGGCCTTGCGTGATCGCCCGCTGCACCTGATCGGCCAGCGAGAGATAGACGGGCCTGCTCAAAGCCGATGCATCGGGGTGCCACTTTGTCATGCAACATTTCTGCTGGAAATCATCACATTTGACAATGCCTGAAAGCATGGACATCGTCGGTTGTCACTTTTCCAAAGGCGGCCGGCCCCATGTCTGACCTGAAGCTCGATCCCATCGACCTGCGCATCCTGTCGGAAATCCAGCGTGACGGCCGCATCACCAAACTGGCGCTGGCCGACCGGGTGGGGCTGTCGCCGACGCCCTGCTGGGTGCGGCTGCGCCGGCTGGAGGAGGCCGGCATCGTCACCGGCTATCATGCCCGGCTGGCCCTGCGGCAGGTCACGCCCTTCGCCATGGCGCTGGTCGAGGTGACACTGGGCAGCCACCGGCAGGCCGATTTCGACCGGTTCGAGCGAGCGGTGCGGGCCGAACCCGGCATCGTCTCCTGCTGGTCGGTCGGCGGCGGGCTCGACTATGTCTTGCGGGTGGTGGCGCGCGACGTCGACGCCTATCAGCGGATCATCGACCGGCTGTTGGAGGGCGATGCCGGGATCGACCGCTATTTCACCTACATCGTCACGCGGACGGTGAAGGACGACGCGGCAATGCCGCTGGAGGCGCTGATGGAGGAGCCGGGCGGGTCTGCCCCGTCGTCATAGAGACTTTCTCTTCCTCCCCGCCCCGACAAAGAGACAGTCTCCACAGCAGGAGGTCAGTTCGGACACAGTCTCCGCCGCATCACCGCTAGACTCCGGAACACGGGCGTTTCGGCGCTCAACCCAAAAATCCGGAGGTGCCCATGACCGCGCAGCTGTCCCGCCTGGACCGTCACGACGCCGTCAGCCGCCTGACCGACCGCCGCCTGCTGCGCGAACTCGCCTATGTCGGCGGACGCTGGACCGCGGCGCCCGACGGCGCCACCTTTCCGGTGACCGATCCGGCCAGCGGACGGACGATTGCCCATGTCGCGGCGCTGGACGCCGCACAGGCGACCGCCGCCGTCACCGCGGCATCGGCAGCCTTTCCGGCCTGGAGCGCCCGGCTGCCGCAGGACCGCGCCGCCCGCCTGCGCGACTGGTTCGACCGCATCACCGCCGCCAAGGAGGACCTCGCCCTGCTGATGACGCTGGAACAGGGCAAGCCGCTCGCCGAATCGCGGGGGGAGATCGACTATGCCGCCTCCTTCGTCGAGTGGTACGCGGAGGAGTCCAAGCGGGTGGGCGTCGAGAGCATTACAAGCCACCTGCCCGGCGCCGAAATGCTGCTGCGGCGGGAGGCGCTGGGCGTGGTCGGCATGGCGACGCCGTGGAATTTCCCGTCGGCCATGCTGACGCGCAAAGCGGCGGCGGCGCTGGCCGCCGGCTGCACCGTGGTGGCGCATGCGTCCTCCGAAACGCCGCTGTCGGCGCTGGCGCTGGCGGAGCTGGCGGAGCGGGCGGGCATCCCCGCCGGCGTGTTCAACGTCCTGACCGGCGAGCCTGAACCGCTGGTCGGCGCGCTGTGCGACGATGCCCGCGTCCGCGCCATGAGCTTCACCGGCTCAACTGGGATCGGCAGCCGCATCGCCGCGCGCTGCGCACCCACCATGAAGCGGTTGGTGATGGAGCTGGGCGGCCATGCGCCGCTGCTGGTCTTCGCCGACGCCGACCTGCAGCGGGCGGTGGACATCGCCATCGACGCGAAGTTCGCCACCTCCGGCCAGGACTGCCTCGCAGCCAACCGCATCTATGTGCAGCGTCCGCTCTACGACTCCTTCTGCGCCGCCTTCACCGCCCGCAGTGCCGCGTTGCGCGTCGGGCCGGGGCTGGAGCCGGATGTGCAGATCGGTCCGCTGATGAACGAGCGGGCGGTCGACAAATGCGCACGCCACGTCCGCGACGCGGTGGACCGCGGCGCCCGCTGCCTGACCGGCGGCGAAATCCATCCCGCCGGCCCGCTGTTCTACCGTCCCACCGTGCTGGCCGACGTGGCTCCGGATTCGCTGATCCTGCGCGAGGAGACCTTCGGCCCGGTGGCCGCGATCCTGCCCTTCGATGACGAGGCGGAGGTGGTGGCCCGCGCCAACGACACCGAATACGGCCTCGTCGCCTATCTGGTGACCCGCGATGCCGGCCGGATCCTGCGCCTGTCGCGGGCGCTGCAGTACGGCATGGTGGCGGTCAACCGGGTGAAGATCACCGGCGCGCCGGTTCCCTTCGGCGGGGTCAAGCAATCCGGCCTCGGCCGCGAAGGCTCGCGCCACGGGATGGAGGCCTTCACCGAGCTGAAATACGTCTGCCTCGACGCCGCCTGAACCGAAATTCTTGTCTGGGAAAGAAACGTCATGACCGACCTGACCAACGAGCTGACCGCCTGGGACCGCGACCATTTCTTCCACCCGTCGACCCATATGGCGGCGCATGCCCGCGGCGACACGCCGACCCGCGTCGTCACCGGCGGCGAAGGCGTTTACATCACCGACCGTGACGGCAAGCGCAGCCTGGACGCCTTCGCGGGCCTCTATTGCGTCAATGTCGGCTACGGCCGCCGCGAGATCGCCGACGCCATCGCCGAGCAGGCCGGCAAGCTCGCCTACTATCACGCCTATGTCGGGCATGGCAGCGAGCCGTCGATCACGCTCGCCAAGATGATCATCGACCGCGCGCCCGCCGGGATGTCGCGCGTCTATTTCGGCCTGTCGGGATCGGATGCGAACGAGACCAACATCAAGCTGGTCTGGTATTACAACAACATCCTCGGCCGGCCAGAGAAGAAGAAGATCATCTCGCGCTGGCGCGGCTACCACGGGTCGGGGGTGATGACCGGCAGCCTGACCGGGCTGGAGCTGTTCCACAAGGCCTTCGACCTGCCGCGCCCGTCGGTTCTGCACACCGAAGCCCCCTATTACTTCCGCCGCGCCGACCGGAGCATGAGCGAGGAGCAGTTCTCCCAGCACTGTGCCGACCAGCTGGAGGCGATGATCCTGGCGGAGGGGCCGGAGACCGTCGCCGCCTTCATCGGCGAACCTGTTCTGGGCACCGGCGGCATCGTTCCGCCGCCCGCCGGCTATTGGGAGAAGATCCAGGCGGTGCTGAACAAGTACGACATCCTGCTGATCGCCGACGAGGTGGTGACCGGGTTCGGCCGGCTCGGCAGCATGTTCGGCTCCGACCATTACGGCATCAAGCCCGACCTCATCACCATCGCCAAGGGCCTGACCTCCGCCTATGCGCCGCTGTCGGGCGTGATCGTCGGCGATCGGGTGTGGAAGGTGCTGGAACAGGGCTCCGACCAGCTTGGGCCGATCGGCCATGGCTGGACCTATTCGGCCCATCCGCTCTGCGCCGCCGCCGGCGTGGCCAACCTGGAGCTGATCGACACACTCGGTCTGGTGACCAACGCGGGCGAGACCGGCGGCTATTTCCGCGCCGCGCTGGCCGACGCGCTGGGCGGGCATCCGATGGTCGGCGATGTGCGCGGCGAGGGCATGCTGGCGGCCGTGGAGTTCGTCGCCGACCGGGACGACCGCCGCTTCTTCCCGGCCGAGGCGAAGGTCGGGCCGCGCCTGTCCGCCGCACTGCTGGAACGCGGCGTCATCGCCCGCGCCATGCCGCAGGGCGACATCCTCGGCTTCGCCCCGCCGCTCTGCCTGACGCGGGAGGAGGCCGACATCGTGGTGTCTGCAACAGCCAAGGCGGTGAAGGCGGTCGCGGCCGAACTCTGACGGCGGTTACTTCCGCCGGGCAAGCCCCTCCATCTCCTTGGCCCATCCGCTGTAATTGCGGTGGTAGTCACGCAAGGCCGGATCGTCCTTCGTCCGCTCCGCCATCGCCCGGAACAGCGGGGCCTGGGCGGCGGCGATGTCCGCCGCATCCGGCCGGCGCGTGGCGGTGAGGAAGGAGGACAGGCTGGTGACCAGATTGCCGCCGGTCGGCTTGGCCGCCAGCTTCGCCAACTCGTCGACGATCCACGGCATGTATTTCAGCATATAGTCGGCGTAACGCTGGATCGCGGGCGCCTGGTCAAGCAGATCGCTCCGCTCGCGATCGAAATCCGTGCGGTCGAGAATCGCGTGGTTAGCATAGACAACGGGTACCTCGGCCGAGGTGTCGCACTGCCAGCCCTTGCGCGGGATCAGCAGGTCGGCCTGATCCTTCTCCTCGCGGTAGGGGTAGAAGGGCATGGTGCGGCAGCGCGACGGCTTGGTCTCATGGATGCCGCACAGCCCGTCGTCCAGCAGTTCCGGACAGGGGAAGGAGGTCGGCAGATAGGCGGTCGGCACGATCAGCACCGCCACCGTCTTGCGGTTGGGCAGCCGCACCGTCGCGCCCAGCCGGGTCGCCAGCTCGTAGGATCGGGCGTTCGACCGCACCGGCGTCCACACCATCGCCAGGGGGAAACGGCCGGCATGGGCGACCGCGTCCGCCAGCGTCAGCGGCAGCCAGCCGTGGCAGCATTTGCCGCAGGCGGTGCAGGAGAAACGCGGTTCCATCGCGGCGCCCCTCCGGTCACTTGCCGCAGCAGGCTTTGTATTTCCTGCCGGATCCGCAGGGACAGGGCTCGTTGCGCCCGACCTTGACCACGCGGCGCGGCTCGCCCTTCGGGTTGACCTCGCCGCTGACATAGAGCCACCGCCCATCCTCCCGGCGGAAGCTCGCCCGTTCGTGATGGCGCATGTCATTGCCGTCGCGGCGGAAATGGATCTGGAACTCCACCACCCCGCTGTCGCCCTCCTCGCTGGCGCGCAGGATGTCGAGCCGCTGCCATTCCGACTCCTCCGCCACCCGTTCGGCCTCGCCGCGGTTGAAGTCGTCACGGATCTCCGGAGCGTGGGTGCGCTCGACATGGTCGAGGTCATGGCGGACGAAGGCGGTGTAGCGGGACCGCATCAGCGCCTCGGCGGTCGGCGCCGGCTCCCCGGCCAGGATGGGGCCGCAGCAATCTTCGAAGGAACGGCCGGAGCCGCAGGGGCAAGACGACATCGTTGGTCCTCGGTTGAACGGTAAAGCTATCAGAAGGCGACCACCAGGGCCACGTAGCGGGCCGCCTTGCCGATGGTCACCAGCAGAAGGAATATCCAGAAATTCTCCCGCAGGATGCCGGCGACCAGGGTCAGCGGGTCGCCGATGAAGGGCGCCCAGGCCAGCAGCAGCGACCACACCCCCCATTTCTGATACCAGGCGGTGGCGCGGTCGATCAGCGAGGCCTTGACCGGAAACCAGCGGCGGTCGCGGAAATGGATCAGGTAGCGGCCGAGCAGCCAGTTCACCACCGAGCCCAATACGTTGCCGATGGTGGCGACCAGCACCAGCGTCGGCGTCGAGTGGGTCCCGGCCATATGCATGCCGGCCAGAATCACCTCCGACTGGGCCGGCAGGATCGTCGCCGCCAGCAGCGCGGCGCTGAACAGGCCGGCCAGACCGGCGAAATCATCCATAAGACCTCCGTCGGATCGGCGGGTGCGGATGCCCGGCCCGCGCTCGTCACCGCGGCGATCCTATCCAGGGGGATAGAGCAAGAACAGGGGCGCGGTCAACTCCGCCCGACATGCTGCGCCATCAAAGCAAAAGCGGCGGATCGGCAGGCGCCGTCATCGGCCTTGCCATATCCTATCCGGGGGGATACCATTTCGACATGAGCACTCACCACAGCCACCCTGACATCATCAAGCGCCTCAAGCGGGCGGATGGACATCTGCGCGGCATCATCGAAATGATCGAAGCCGGCCGGCCCTGCCTCGACCTCGCCCAGCAATTGCATGCGGTGGAAAGCGCCGTGCGCGAGGCCAAGAAGGTGCTCATCCACGATCATCTGGATCACTGCCTGGACGCGGCGGTTGACGCCACGCCCGCCGAAGCGCGGGCATCGATCGCGGAATTCAAGGCGATCACGAAATACCTGTAGAGACCAGCGATGCCCGAATTCTCCGCCCTTCTGCAGCAAGGCGCCGCCAACGCCTGGCTGTTCATCCCGAGCGCCATCCTGCTCGGCGCGCTGCACGGGCTGGAGCCGGGCCATTCCAAGACGATGATGGCGGCCTTCATCGTCGCCATCCGCGGCACGGTTGCCCAGGCGGTCCTGCTCGGTCTGGCCGCGACGCTGTCGCATACGGCGGTGGTGTGGGCCGTGGCCCTTGGAGGGATGTGGATCGGCCGAGGCTGGAACGCCGAGACGACCGAGCCCTATTTCCAGCTCGCTTCGGCGGCGTTGATCATTGCGGTGGCGCTGTGGATGGCGGCGCGGACATGGCGGGACCAGCGGCACGAGACGGCCGGACATGCTCACCATCATCATGGGCATGGGCATGGGCATGACCACCACGGGCATGCGCATCACCATCATGGCCACAGCCATGGTGGGCACACCCATGCCCACGCCGGCGCACTGGATCTCGGACAGTCAGACTATCAGGACGCGCATGAGCGGGCGCATGCCCGCGACATCCAGCGCCGCTTCGCCGGCCGGCACGTCACCACCGGACAGATCCTGCTGTTCGGCCTGACCGGCGGGCTGATCCCCTGCCCGGCGGCCATCACCGTTCTGTTGTTGTGCCTCCAACTCAAGGAGGTCACGCTCGGCGCCGCGCTGGTCGTCTGTTTCAGCATCGGCTTGGCCCTGACCCTGGTGGCGGCGGGGGCGGTCGCCGCGCTGGGCATGCGCCATGCCGAGCGGCGCTGGTCGGACGCCTTCGGCAAATTCGCGCGGCGTGCCCCCTACCTGTCCAGCGCCGTCATCATCCTCGTCGGGATCTATGTCGGCGTCCACGCCCTGCAGGGGCTCGGGCTTACGCTGGCCTGGGTCGGGGGACCGCACCTGTTGTGACGTTCCCTACATCGCCCAGCCGCCGTCGATGATGTGGATCTGGCCGGTGGTGTAGGTGGCGGTGGCGAGGTGAAGCGCCAGCTCGGCGATCTCCTCGGGCTGGCCGATGCGGCCGATCGGCTGACGGGCGATGAAGGCGGCGCGGGCGGCCTGGTAATCGCCCTGGGCCGACAGCCGCTCCTGCAACGATGGTGATTCGACCGTTCCCGGACAGATGGCGTTGCAGCGGATGCCCTTCGCCACATAATCGGCCGCGACCGACTTGGTCAGCCCGATGACCGCCGCCTTGGTGGTGGTGTAGGCGAAGCGGTTGGGCACACCCTTCACGCTGGACGCCACCGACGACATGTTGATGATGCAGCCGTCGCCGTGTTCCAGCATGGCCGGCAGCACCGCTCTCGTGGTGCGGACCAGAGCCTTCACGTTGAGGTCGAGGGCGAACTCCAGCTCATCGTCGGTCATCTCCAGGATCGTGCCGTTGTGGACCACGCCGGCGCAATTGAACAGGATGTCGACGCGGCCGATCTCGCCCAGGACCGACCGCACCGCCTGATCGTCGAGCACGTTCAGCACCCGCGTTTCGATCCCCTGCCCTGCCAGCTCGGCCAGCTTGGCGCCGTTGACGTCGGTGGCGACGACGTTCGCGCCTTCGCGGGCGAACAGTTCGGCGGTCGCGCGGCCGATCCCCTGGGCCGCGCCTGTGATGACGGCGGTCTTGCCGGTCAGCTTTCCGGTCATGGTCCTACTCCTGAAAACGGTGCTTGGTGCGTGTGGATAACGATCCTGGTGGAAGAACGGTCGCGGCGTCAGTCCACCGGCGTCGCCCCGACCGGCATCAGCGGGGTGTCGGCACGGTTCGTCTCCGCCAATCCTTGGCCGAATCGCTTGTACCAGAGGCCGGTGATGATCGGGACGGCGACGGAGGTGACGATGATGCAGATCGCCACCAGCACGGTGGCATCCGCCGCCGCGGGGGCGAATTGCGGGGCGACGGCGGCGATCGCCACCGGGTTGGCGGCAGCCGCGCCGGCGGTGGAGGAAGCGGCGATGCCGGCGGTGCCGGTGCCGCGGCCGATGATCTTGTCGGCCAGGATCAGCGGAATGCCGGTCAGCACGATGACGCCGAGCGCCAGCAGAACGCCCAGCCCGAGCAGCGGCGAGAACAGCGTGCCGAGATTGATGGTGTTGCCGAGCGCAAAGGCGAAGAACGGGATCATCAGCTGGCCGCCCGGCGCGAACAGGGCGCGCAGCTTCGGATCCAGGTTGCCGAGCGCGAAGCCGACCAGGAAGGGCAGCACGGCGCCGATGAAGATCTGCGGTTCGAAATGCGCGGCGCCGGACGCGCCGAGGATGATCATGCTCATCAGCGGACCGGATTCGATGGAGGTCAGCACGAAGGCGCCGGCCTCCTCCTTGGTGCCGTAGGTCTGCATCAGCGAGGCGTAGAGCCCGCCGTTGGTCATGTCCATGGCACAGACGACGGCCAGGATCGACAGCCCGGCGAAGAATCCGGTGTGGATGCCTTCGGGCGGAATGAACTGCGACATCACCAGCACGATGATCCAGGCGGCGATCAGCTTGGTCAGGACCAGCGTGCCGGACTTGCGCAGCACCGTTCCGGTGGCGCTCAGCTTGATCGACGCGCCCATGCAGAAGAACCACACCGCCAGGATCGGCACCACGCCGGTCATGATCCCCTGGGTGAAGCCTTTGAAATAGGCGGGCGCCTCCGGCACGAAGGTCTTGCACAGCGCACCGAGCAGCAGCGGCACCAGCATCAGGCCGCCGGGAATCCGATCCATTCTGTCTTTTATGTTCATGAGGCGCTTCCTCCACAAATCTCGGCCACAAATCTCGGATGGACGAGCGGGCGCAATCCCGCGCAACGGCGAGTTCCCGCTTTCTGCATTGACTGGAACGGGCGGCGATGGGACGCCGAAGATGGCCGGGACGGGCGGGGTGGCCGAACTGGAGGCCGAACCCGCGCGTCGCCGGAAAAGAGGGGCCGCGACGGATCGCGGCCCGGATGTCAGGTCAGGTGGCGGCGACGCGCTGGTTCTGCACGCCCAGCCCCTGGATTTCGACGCGGATGCTGTCACCCGGCTTCAGGTAGCGCGGCGGCTTCATGCCCATGCCGACGCCCGGCGGCGTCCCAGTGGTGATGACATCGCCCGGCATCAGCGTCATGAATTGCGAGATGTGGGAAACCAGGAACGGCACCTGGAAGACCATCGTCCGGGTGGAGCCGTTCTGCATGGTCTGTCCGTTGACCGACAGCGTCATGGCGAGGTTGTGGACGTCCTCCACCTCGTCCTTGGTGACCAGCCAGGGGCCGAGCGGGCCGAAGGTCGGGCAGCCCTTGCCCTTCGTCCACTGCCCGCCGCCGCGCTCCAGCTGATAGCCGCGCTCCGACACGTCGTTGCACACGCAATAGCCGGCCACGTAATTCAGCGCGTCGGCCTCCGACACGTAGGAGGCGCGCTCGCCGATGACGATGGCGAGTTCGACCTCCCAGTCGGTTTTCTCCGACCCCGGCGGGATCAGCACGGTGTCGTCCGGGCCGACGATGCAGGACGGCGCCTTGTTGAACAGCACCGGCTCCGCCGGAACCGGCATACCGCTTTCCGCCGCATGGTCGGCATAGTTCAGGCCGACGGCGATGAAGTTGCCGACACCGGTCACGCACGGTCCCAACCGCACCGCGCCCGAGACCAGCGGCAGATCATCGACCGCGATGGACCGGAGCCTCTCCAGGCTGCTTTTATTCAGAGAAGAACCGTCGATGTCCTTGACAACCGACGACAAGTCCCGGATGGAACCGTCCTTGTCGATCAGGCCCGGCTTCTCTTCTCCCGGAGCCCCGAAGCGAACGAGTTTCAAAACGTCGTCTCCTTGCGCCGACCAGCTTTGTGGTCATCTTTTCAGGATTGCTGCGTTAACATACAGTTTCCACGGATCATATATGCTGTCAATGGTTTTCGAATGAGGATAGGATTTTCGAAAATGCGGGTGTCGCTTCCGAGGGGGCAGTCATGAAGGACCGTGCCGAGGCACGCACGCTGGCGGGCGATGCCTATGCCGTCATTCACCGGGCCATCCGCTCCGGCGTGCTGACGCCCGGCCAGCGCCTGCGGTTCGCCGATTTGCAGGCGCTGTGCGGCATGAGCGTTTCGCCGGTGCGCGAGGCGCTGGTCCGGCTGACCGCGGAGGGCTTCACCGTTTCAGACGATCACCGCGGCTTTTCGGTGGCACCGCTGTCGGTCGCCGAACTGCTGGACATCGTCGCCACCCGCAAACTGCTGGAGGGCGAGGCGCTGCGCCTGTCCATTGAAAACGGCGACTCGGAATGGGAAGGCCGGCTGCTGGCGGCGCACCATATGATGTCGCGCCTGCCCCGTGAACGCGACGACCTGCCGACCGCCATCCGCGAGGATTGGGACCTGCGACATGCCGATTTCCACCGCATCCTGATCTCGGCCTGCGGATCGCCGATCCTGATCGAACTGTGCGAGAAGCTGTTCGTCCGGGCCGACCGTTACCGCCGGCTGTCGGTCAGCGTGCCCAAACAGGACCGTGACGTGGTTCGCGAGCATGAACGGATCATGAGTTGCGCGATCGACCGCAATGCCGAAGAGGCGGTGGCGGCCCTGAGGGATCACTACCAGCGCACCGCCGACGCCGTTCAACGGCTGTTCGAGATGCAGGAGGCGCTCTGACCGGTCCGACGGGGCAGCTGCGAGCCGTTCCACGTTTAAGTGAAAGGCAAGGGGACCATGGCCATCTACAGCCACCACATCCTGCCCCGGCTGATCAACTGGGTCATGGGGCAGGCGCTGCTCGCGGAGGCCCGCGCCAGGGTCGCCGGGCAGGCGCGCGGGCGGGTTCTGGAGATCGGCATCGGCTCCGGTCGCAACCTGCCATTCTATGGCGCGGCGGCCGAGGAGATCGTCGGTGTCGATCCCTCTGCCGAACTTCTCGCCATGGCCCGCCGTGCCGCGGCGCAGTCGCCCCGTCCGGTGAGTTTGGTGGAACAGACGGCGGAACGGTTGCCGTTCGAGGACGACAGCTTCGACACCGTGGTCGTGACATGGTCCCTGTGCAGCATCCCCGACCCGTCCGCCGCCCTGAGGGAGGCGCGCCGTGTGCTGAAGCCGGCCGGGGAGTTGCGCTTCGTCGAGCATGGCCTTGCCCCGGCTCCCGCCGTTCGGCGCTGGCAGCACCGCCTGACGCCGCTGTGGTCGCGCTGTTCGGGTGGCTGCCATCTGGACCGGAAGATGGACGACCTGATCCGCGCGGCCGGATTCGAGATCACGGACCTGACGGAAAGCCATCTGCCGGGCCCGAAGATCATGACCTTCATGTATGAGGGAACGGCGGTACCGTCAGGCGGCGCAGCGCCTCCACCGCCGCAGCGGGCGTGGTGAGCACCGGAACCGACAGCAGCGGCTGCAGCCTCGCCTGGGCACGCGCCATCGAAAACTGGCCGAGGATGACGACATCGCAGCCCGCCAGCTGCCCGGCGGTCCGGGCCACCCGGTCGTCATGGCCGTCGCCGTCACCGCTCTTCAGCGCGGCCAGCGCGCCGTCGGCGATGGCGACGGTGACCTCGATCCGACGGCCGGCGGCTGCGGCCATCGCCAGCAGCTCGGTGCGCAGCGAGTCGGCGGAGGGGCCGAAGCTGACGACGATGCCGATCCGGCTGCCGATCGCCATCGCCGCCTCGAATGCCGACTCGTTCGGCCGCAGGACCGGGATCGGCAGGCGCGGCTTGACCGCGTCGATGGCCGGGGCGAAGGCGGAGCAGGTGAACAGAATCCCTGCCGTCCGCCCGCCCGCTCCCACCGTGCCGGCGGCATAGTCGGCCAGCGTCCGGAAACGCCCCATCATCGCCTCGTCGAGCCGGCCGGCGTCGGCCAGATCGACCGCGAGCGATGTGTCGAGAAGGTCGAAGATCCGCGCTTCGGGCCAATGCGTCCGGAAGGCGGCCCGCGCCGGAACCACCGATTCCTCCAGCGCATGGATCAGCGCGATGCGTGGTCCCTGCAAGGTCGCCGTTTTGTCGGCGGTCGTCTCGGCATTCATGCGCTCTCTCCCTCTTGTGCCTTCCGTCGGGCGGATAGGGACATGACGTGCGACGGTACTTGACCTCCGCCCGCTCCCGCCGCAATATGATGCATCATACAGCAAAAGCGGACGGCGGGTGAAGGACAGACGATGAGCGGGTTCGACCTCACCCTTCTTGAACACGACAATCTCGGCAGCACGATTTACCAGCGGCTGTGCGAGGCTCTGATGAAGGGCGTGTTCAAGCCGAACGACCGGCTGAAGATCCGCGATCTGGCCGAACGGCTGGGGACGAGCGTCACCCCGGTGCGCGACGCCATCCTGCGTCTGGTGCAGGACCAGGCTCTGGTGCTGCGTTCGCCGCGCGACATCCGCGTTCCGATGCTGACCCGCGCCGCCTACCTTGAGATCCGCGATATCCGCGTCAACCTCGAAGGGCTCGCCGCCGCGCGCGCCGCGGAAAAGGCCACGCCGGCCGAGATCGCGCTGCTGGAGGCCCTGCTGAAGCACAATGAGGACGCGATGGCCGCCGGCGACACCGCGCGGGCCACCGAACTCAACCAGATCTTCCATTTCAAGCTGTCGGAAATCGCCGACATGCCGGTGCTCGGCGACATTCTGCGGCGGCTTTGGCTCCAGATGGGACCGCTGATCGCCGACGTCTATGGCGGCGCCGGACGCACGATGATCGACCACCATTACCCGCTGATGGAGGCCATCCGCCGTCACGATGGCTTGGCCGCCGCCCACGCCATCCAGGCCGACATCCTGCTGGCCAGCGGCCCGATCCTGGAGCGGATCGACGGCGCGACCGCCAATTCCGCCCCTGCACCCAGGGCGCTGGTTTCCTGATGCCCTTCCCCCCACATCGGTTTGCAAGGCCGGTTCGTTCATGACGATGATGCATCAAACATTGAAAGCTTCGAGCAACGAGGAGAGTGCGGTCATGACGCAGCCTGATGTTCTGACCACCGCCGCACCGCCGATCTCCGCGATCGAGGCCGGCGCCATGATGCAGCGGTGCTTCGGGGTGACCGGCAGCATCCGCGAACTGAGCAGCGAGCGCGACCGCAACTTCCACATCACCACCCCCGATGGGAAAGGCTATGTGCTGAAGTTCACCAACCCGGCGGAACCGGCGCTCGTCACAAGCTTCCAGACCGGGGCGATGCAGCATGTGGCCGTCCGCGACCCGGACCTGCCGGTGCCGCGCGTCGTGCCGACGCTGGATGGAGAGGCCCAGGCGACGGTCCGGATCGACGGCCACGCCATGATCCTGCGGCTGCTGACCTATCTCGACGGCACGCCGCTCCATGCGGCGCCGGCCTCACCGGGGCAGATGCGGGCGCTGGGAACGACGCTGGCCCGGCTGGATCTGGCGCTGGCCGACTACGAGCATCCCGGTTCGGAGCGCGACCTGCTGTGGGACATCACGCGCACCGCCAGCGTCGCCGACCGGCTGCATTATCTGGCGGACGGCCCGCGCCGCGGGATGGTGGAGGGCTTCATCGCCCGCTTCGCCGATCAGGTGGCGCCGCGGCTGCCCACCCTGCGGCATCAGGTGATCCACAACGACCTCAACCCGCACAACGCGGTGGTCGATCCGGTCGGGCACGAGACGGTCACCGGCATCATCGATTTCGGCGACGCGCTGAGGGCGCCGCTGGTCAACGATCTGGCGACCGCCCTCGCCTACCACGTCACCAGCGGCGAGACGCCCTTCGGCTCGCTGGTCGAGATGACCGGCGCCTTCACCGCCGTCCTGCCGCTGACTGATGACGAGGTGGAACTGCTGCCCGATCTGGTGGCCGCCCGCTTGGCCCTCACCATCGCCATCACCGGCTGGCGGGCCGCCGAATATCCCGCCAATGCCGCCTACATCCTGCGGAATGCCGAACGCGCCTTCGCCGGCCTGGAAAAGCTGACCGGCGACGAGGCCGCCACCGCGCGCCGTCTGCTCCATCGCGCCTGCCAGAGAGTGTAACCCGTCATGACCATGATCAACGCCTATGCGCCCGACTCCGCCGGTTCCCTGCCGGAGCGCGAGCGCGCCCTGATCGCCCGCCGCGAAAAGCTGCTCGGCCCGGCCTACCGCCTGTTCTACGCCGACCCCATCCATGTGGTGCGGGGAGAGGGTTCCTATCTCTACGACGCCGACGGCAACCGCTATCTGGACGCCTACAACAACGTCGCCTCGGTCGGGCACTGCCGGCCGGAGGTGGTGGAGGCGATGGCGAAGCAGGCGGCCGTGCTGAACACCCACACGCGCTATCTGACCGACGGCATCCTCGACTTCGCCGAAGCCTTCCTGGCGGAGTTCCCGGCGCCGCTGTCGCACCTGATGCTGACCTGCACCGGCAGCGAGGCCAATGATCTGGCCCTGCGCGTCGCCCGCCATCACACCGGCGGCACCGGTGTCGTCATCGCGCACAACGCCTATCACGGCGTCACCTCGGCGCTGGCGGAGATGTCGCCGTCGCTGGGCGGCGCGGTGAAGCTGGGCGACCATGTCCGCGTCGTGCCGGCCCCGGACAGCTACCGCATCCCGGAGGCGGAGATCGGCGCCGCCTTCGCCCGCTCGGTGGAGGAGGCCATCGCCGATCTGCGCGAGAAGGGCATCGCCCCGGCGGCGCTGCTGGTCGACACCATCTTCTCCAGCAGCGGCGTCTTCACCGATCCGGCCGGCTTCCTCGCCCCGGCGGTGGAGGCGATGCGCAAGGCCGGCGGAATCTTCATCGCCGACGAGGTCCAGCCCGGCTTCGGCCGGCTCGGCACCCACATGTGGGGCTTCGCGCGCCATGGGCTGGTGCCCGACATCGTGACGGTCGGCAAGCCGATGGGCAACGGCCATCCGGTGGCGGGGGCGGTGTTCCGGCCGGAGGTGATCGAGGCGTTCGGCCGCAGCCAGCGCTATTTCAACACCTTCGGCGGCAACCCGGTGTCCTGTGCCGTGGCGCTCGCCGTGCTGCGCGTCATCAAGACGGAGCGGCTGCAGGAGAACGCCCTGACCGTCGGCACGCAGATGATCGAGGGCCTGCGCGCGCTGGCCGCCAAGCATGAGCTGATCGGCGACGTGCGCGGCAGCGGCCTGTTCATCGGCGTCGAGATGGTGCGCGACCGCAAGCTGAAGACCCCCGCCCCGGAGGAAACCGCCCGCGTGGTGAACGACATGCGGCGGCGCCGGGTGCTCATCAGCGCGACCGGGCAGGAGGGGCACATCCTGAAGATCCGGCCGCCGCTGGTGTTCTCGGCCGACGACGCCCGGCTGTTCCTCGCCACGCTGGACGAGGTAATGGGGGCGCTGTAGCCGGCTTCACTCGCGGTTGCGGTATTCCACCGGCACCCAGCGATATGCGTCGCCGTCGCGCCGCAGACGGCCGAGGCCGGGGAAGCTGAGATGGGCGGCGGCGGTCAATTGGCCGCTGTCCACCTCCTGGGCGAAGCGCTTCAGGCGCTGGGCGCGTGCGGCGTCCTGGTCGATGTCGAAGGACACGGTGGCCTCCGGGTGCGGGAACTGCACCGGGCCGACATGGATGATGTCGCCCCAGAACTCGATGCTCTCGCCGCGGCTGGTCACCCGGTAGAAGGCATGGCCGGGGGTGTGGCCGGGGGTGGGGACCGCCGTGACGCCCGGCAGGATTTCGGACTGGCCGGTGAAGGGCTTGACCTTGCCGGCCTTGACATAGAGGCCGACGGTGGCGACCGCCTCGTCATAGTGGCGGGGCTGCAAACCCTTGGCCGTATTGTCGCGGTTGAGGAAGAAGTCCAGATCGGCCTGCCCGACATGAAGGGTGGCGTTCGGAAACACCATCCGCCCGTCCAGCGCCAGCCCGCCGGAGTGATCGGTGTGGATGTGGGTGAGAAGGACGTCGGTCACCTGTTCCGGTCGGTAGCCGGCCGCGGCCAGACTGACCGGAAGCTTGCCGCCATAGGGTCCGAACAGCTGGCCCGCCCCGGTGTCGACCAGCAGCAGGCGCGGCCCGGCCTCGATCAGGAAGGAGTTGATGGAGGTTTCAAGCGGATCGCGTTCGAACCGTTCGGCCAGCAGCGCGTCGATGCGCTCCGGCGGCAGCCCCTGGACCAGCGGCTTGATGCCGAGCGGCAGGGTGCCGTCGCTGAGCGCGGTGATGCGGAGATCGCCGACGGTGAAGCGGTAGACACCGGCCGCGGAGGGTTGGGCGGCCGATTGGGTGACCGCCTGGGTGGCGTTTTGACCGCCGGCCTTTTCGGCGGCATGGCCGGCCGGGATGGCGGCGAACAGCAGGCCGGCGGCCAGCAAGAGCATTTTCGATTTCATCGTGCCTGTCCTTGGTGCGATGCGGGTGTCTGGTACTGCGGCGGCGTTCGTTCCGGCCGCCGTTCTGACCCATCACCTAGCACCAGGCGGACGGCTTGATTACCTGCCGCCTTTGGGCAACATTGTGCCGAAATCCTATCCAATCGGCAGGCGCGGATGCAGGACCTGGGCGACACCATCGCCTTCGTGAAGGTGGTGGAGGAAGGCAGCTTCACGAAGGCGGCCCAGCGGCTGCGGCTGCCCAAGACGACGCTGAGCCGTAAGGTGCGCGACCTCGAACGGCGGCTCGGCATCCAGCTTCTGCACCGGACCACGCGCCGCATCGGGCTGACCGAGGCGGGGACCGTCTATTTCGAGCGCTGCCGGCGCATCTCCGAGGAGCTGGAACAGGCCGAGAGCGCCGTCGCGCAGCTTCGCGACGCGCCGCGCGGCTGGCTGCGAGTCACCACCCCGCCGTCCTTCGGGATGAAGGTCATCGCACCGCTTCTCCCCGCCTTCCGGACCCGATATCCCGATGTCCGGATCGATCTGGTGCTCAGCCACCTGAATTTGGATCTGGTGGCGCGCGACATCGATCTGGCGATCCGGATGGGGGCGCTGCAGGACTCCGCCATGGCGGCCCGCAAGCTGGGCGTCCTGCCCCGCCACGTCTACGCCGCCCCGTCCTATTGTGCTGCCCATGGCACGCCGACCCATCCCGACGAGCTGGCCCGGCATCTGACGCTGGCGAACATGAACGCCCGGCGCTCCGCCGGCTATGGCTGGCGCCTGTTCCGGACCGAAGGGGGCCGCAACGCCGAGGAGCTTGATGTCGCCATCGATCCGGTGATGGCGGCTGACGATCCGGAAATGCTGGTCCCGACGCTGCTGGCCGGTGGCGGACTGGTGCTCGCCACCGACTTCGCCATGCGGCCCTACCGGTCGGCCGGGCAGGTGGTGCGGGTGCTGGACGGCTGGAAGGGATCGGATGTCGACCTGCACGCGGTCTTTCCCGGCGGGCGGATCCAGCCGCCGAAGGTGCGGTCCTTCCTGGATTTCCTGGTCGACCGCATCGACCTGGAGAACGGCAGCGTTCAGGGATAGGCCACCGTCACTCCCTCACCACATAGGTGAAGTAGCGGATCACGCCCTTCGCGTCGGTCTCGCGGTACAGGCCCTGGATTTCGTTGTCGAAGCCGGGGAAACGGTTGGCGCTTTCCTGGAAGACCTTCAGATAGTCGATCATCGGCTTCGCCCGCTCGTCCAGCCGTTCGCCGGGGACGATGGTGGCGATGCCCGGCGGATAGACGACCCACAGGGTGGTGGCGATGCGGCCGGCGATCTCGTCGATCGGCAGGTAATCGACGGTGTTGCGCACCAGATGGCGCGTCGCCTCGCGCGGCGGCATCGCCATGGCCGGCAGATGCTCCGGCCGGAAGATGGCGCGCTGCAGGGCACTGGTGTTCTTCTCGCGGTAGAAGGCGTGCATCTCGGCGCAGAGGTCGCGCAGACGCCGGCCCAGATAATGGCCGCGCCGCTTGGCGACGAATTCGGGGATGACCTCCTCCAGCGGGGCGTTGTCGTCGTGCAGCCGCTTGAAGGCGACCAGACCGCTCAGCAGGGTGCCGGCCTTGCTCGATTCCACGCCCGGCGTCAGCAGGAACAGCAGCGAGTTCAGGTCGTTCTTTTCCGGAACGATGCGGTTCTCACGCAGATACTGCGCCACCACCGGGGCCGGGATGCCGTGGTCGCCATAGGCGCCGCTGTGACGGTCGAAGCCGGGCGTCAGCAGCGTCAGCTTGTTGGGGTCGGTCATGGCATAGCCCGGCCCGACATGCTGGAAGCCGTGCCAGTCGGCGCCGGGGGCGAATTCCCAATGGCGCACGTCGGTCGCCAGCTCGTCGGTCGGCACCTCCTCCCACGCGGTCGGGACGCCGTTGCGTGTGACGCGGTCGGGCACGAAGGGGTCGAAGAACCAGCGCTTGGCCGGGTCGCTCTCGCGCTCCTCGAACTCGCGGCGGATGGCGCGGATCTTCTTGCGCAGCTCGATGCCCAGCCGGATCGTGTCGTCCCACAGCACCTCGCCCGACCGCCCCTTCATCATCTGCGCGCCGACATCCAGCGAGGCGAACAGCGGGTAGAAGGGCGAGGTCGAGGCGTGCAGCAGAAAGGTCTCGTTGAAGCGGCGATGCTCCACCCGACGGCGCTGGCCCTTGATGTGGTTGTCCTTCACATGGATCTGCGAGGCCTGGGAGAAGCTGGCCAGCTGCTTGTGGGTGGACTGGGTGGCGATGATGCCGGGATGGCCGTCGTTCAGCCCCTCCAGCCCCATGGCGAAATGGCCCTTGAACAGCGGGTGGAATTTCAGGAACCCCGCCCAGGCCTCGTCGAACAGGATGTAGTCGCAGAGCTTGCCGATCCGCTCCAGCATCATCTGGGCGTTGTAGATGGTGCCGTCGTAGCTGCATTGCTGGATCACCGCGGCGCGGAAGGGGCGTTCGCGCTTCCAGGCGTCGGGGTCCTTGACCAGCGGGTTGCGGCGGATGCGCTCGCGGATCACCTCCTCGTCCAGAGCCTGCGGGTCGATGGGACCGATCAGGCCATGGGCGTTGCGCTCGGTCTCCAGGAAGATCGGGATGCCGCCGCCCAGGAACAGGCCGCCGTGATGGGCCGCCTTGTGGTTGTTGCGGTCGAACAGTACGAGGTCGTCCTCCGCGACCAGCGCCGACAGCACGATCTTGTTGGAGGCCGAGGTGCCGTTCAGCACGAAATAGGTGCGCTCCGCCCCGAAGATGCGGGCGGCCTCCTTCTGCGCCTGGAGCGCCGGCCCCTCATGGACCAGCAGGTCGCCCATCTCCAGCACCGAATTGTCGATGTCGTCGCGGAACACCGCCTCGCCCAGATGCTCGACGAAGATGCGGCCGATCGGGCTGCGGCTGTAGAAGATGCCGCCATTGTGGCCGGGGCAGGTCCAGAGCTGGTTGCCCTCCTCCGCATAATCGACCAGTGCGCCGAAGAAGGGGGTCTTCAGCGTGTCGGCATACTGCTTCAGCCGGCTGACCAGATTCTTGGCGATGAACTCCGGCGTTTCCTCCGCCAGGAAGATGTAGCCGTCGACCTGATTGAGCACGTCGACCGGGATGTTCTCCAGCCGCTGGCGGCGGACCAGCAGGATGATCGGCATCTCCAAGCCGCGCTGGCGGGCGAAGGCGATCAGCGAGGCCTGCTTGCCGTCGGCGCCGCGCTTGCCCCAATCGACGATCATGCAGCCGATGGCGGCATCGGTGCGGATCGCCAACTCGGCATCCTCGACCCGGCGGGCGCGCACCACCTCGAAGCCCATCCGCTCCACTTCCGACAGGATCTGCTGAAGCCGCATGCCCTCCAGCTCGTCCACCTCGAAGGCAGGGGCACAGACCAGGAAGTTGAAGCGGCGGAAGAAATCCATGCGACGGGTCTCCGGAAGGACTTGGCGGATCGGCCCCGCCGGACGGCTGTTCGGCGTGGGCGGCCTCGCGCCGGCGCGTCACGCTACAGCAGCACCATGACAGATGTATGACGCCCGGACCGGATGGACCGCTCAGGCAGCCCGGATGGAGGAGAGGAAAGCGGCGACCTGGGCATGCAGCGACGACGCTTCGCCGGACAGGGCGGCGGCTGCGGTCTTGACCTGATCGGCCGCCGCCTCGGTGTCGCGGGCCGCCGCCTCCACGCCGCCGATGTGAGTGGACACCTGGCTGGTTCCCTGCGCCGCCTCCTGGGTGTTGCGCGCGATCTCCCGCGTCGCCGCGCTCTGCTGCTCGACGGCGGCGGCAATGGTGGCGGAGATCTGGCTGATGGAGCGGATCGTCGTCCCGACATTGCGGATCGCCGCGACCGTCTCACCGCTCACCGCCTGGATCTCCTGGATCTGCGCGGTGATCTCCTCGGTGGCGCGCGCGGTGGAGGTGGCGAGGTTCTTCACCTCCTGGGCGACGACGGCGAAGCCCTTGCCCGCCTCTCCCGCCCGCGCCGCTTCGATGGTGGCGTTCAGCGCCAGCAGGTTGGTCTGGCTGGCGATTTCGGTGATCAGATGGGCGACCTCGCCGATCCGGGCGGCGGCGGACGACAGCCCCTCGACGGTCGTGTTGGTTTGCATCACCTGCTGCACGGCCTCGCCGGCGACGCCGTTGGCCTGCTCGATCTGGCGGCTGATCTCGGCGATCGACGCGGTCAGTTCATCGGCGGCGGCGGCGACCGTCTGCACGTTTCCGGACGCCACCTCGGAGGCGTTGGCCACCGCGGCGGTGCGCTCGTGCGTCGACTCCGCGGTGCGGTTCATCAGCTGGGCGGTCTGCTGCATCTGGTCGGCGGCATTGGTCAGCACCGTGAGCTGCCCGGTGATCCCGTTCTCGAAATTGGCGATCAGCCCGTCGACGGCCTGACGGCGCCGGTCCTTCAGCGCCTCCTCCTCATGCTGCTGCGCCTCCAGACGACGCATCTCGCGCGCGTTGTCGCGGAAGATGTGGAGCGCGTGCGCCAGCGTGCCGACCTCGTCGCCGCGCCCCTGGTCAAGGGCCTCCAGCTCGACCTCCAGATCGCCGCGCGACAGCCGCTCGGTCGCCGAGGTCAGGCGGGTCAGCGGGCGGGAGACGTGACGCTGGACGATCCAGACCAGCAGACCCAGCGACAGCGCAATGCCGAGCACCGACCCCAGCGATTGCCAGAACAGGGCGGCGCCATAGACCGCATCGCCGCTCCGTTGGGCTGCCTGCATCTCCTCCTTGGCGGCGGCGACCAGCTTGTCCGACTCGCCGTTGATCTTGAAGCGCACGTCACGCATCTCGCCGAAAATCACCTGGAAGGCCTCGTCCTTCTTGCCTTCGGCCGACAGGGCGATGGCCCGCTGGGCCAGCCGGTCGTAATCGCCCGACAGGTCCTGGATGTCCTTTGCCGGCTTTGCGATGGCCGGCGCGGGGTTGGTCTCCAGGATCCTCTTCGAGTAATCCAGCACGGCGGCCAGACGCTGCTGGTAGCGTCCGCGGATGGTCTTCACATCCTCCGCCTTGGTGGCGAGCACAGCGTTCGATGTGGCGATCGCCGTGACGTTCAACTCGCTGTTCAGCCGCAGCGCCATCTCCAGACGTGCCGCATCGCGCTCGACCAGCTGGACGTTCCGTTCATGCAGGGTGGAGAGCGACGTCAGGCCATACACCGCAATCCCGACGGCGATGGCGGCCAGCAGCAGCGACGGCCCCATGATCTTGGTGACGAGGCGCGTGCGGGTGGGCGGCACGGAGGTTGGCGACACGGACATGGGGGTGCACCTTTTCGAACTCGATCGACCGGACGATTGCCGTGCGGGCTACGCACTCTGATGTCAGTGTCGAGGCCAATTATTGCGGCCCGGTTTACATATGGCGGTATTTCAGGAAATTTGGGTGCGGTGCCGGCGGATGGTCGACCGGACGGCGCTGCGGAAGGCCGGACAACGCCGTTCCTGCGCCAACACGCCGCATATTGGGCAGGAGCCGCGACGGGATGGCCGCGCGACGTCGCATGGCCGCCCATCCCGAATGATGGGCACCACGCGCGGATTCGGGCCGATTCGCTCAGCCCGATCCATTCAGCCCGAGTCCAAGGCCCGGCCTCGGCTCAGCGAGACGGGTTCAGCGTCGGCATGGTCAACTCGGGCCCCTTCGCGGCATCGGCGATGGTGATGGCGGACGGCCCTTGGGGCCCCAGCGTCACCGTCACCGGTCGGCCGTTGTTGTAGTTCTTCCACATCTGGTACAGGGCCAGCGCCGCATACATCTTGGCGTCGCGGCCGGTGTTGTAGGACCATTCCTGGGTCGGCACGACCCGAAGGGCGCCGTTGCCGGCCTGGTCCACCTTGTCGGCGAAGCGGTAGCCGAGACGCTCGCCGATGGTCGCCATCAGCCCGTCGAAACCGGGCGACAGCCGCTCGAACCCGGCCTGCGCCGGTGCGGCCTCCCCGCCGCCCAGCGTGCTGGCGGTCTGCCGCTTGACGAGGTCGGAGAACAGCCAGCCCTCCTCCCCGGTGCGCAGCACCCGGACGCCCAGCCAGTTGCCCTCCCGCCGCAACTCGACCACCTCGCCGCCGCGCGCGACGGTGGACCGCACCGCCGCATCGTCGGAGGGGCCGGCGCGCAGGTTCACCTTCTCTCCCACCACGGAATGGACATCGCCGGATGCGGCAAGCGCCGGCATTGCCGCCAGTCCGAGTGCCGCAACCAGGACCATGATCGTCTTGCGTGACATGACCGCTCCTCCCGCTGTTGTGCCGGTGCGCACCGTTTCGCGAACAACACCCGGTAAGGCGCGGATGATCCATTGGCCGTTCGCCGGGGAGGTCCGCAAGGCGTCGAATTCGCGGCGGCATTCCGGCATTTTCGCTTGACCTGAAGTTGACTTGAGGTTTTATGCTGTTTGCGTTGGATCTGGTATACCAAACGCCAGCACCCTTCCCCACCGACGAACTTTTCAGGCAGGTACGATGATGAACACCCTTCAGCCGGAGACACTGCAGCGCCCGCCTTCGAAGACACGGACGCTGCGCGTGCATCGTCTGGAGCGGGTGGCGCCGCAGGTCATGCTGGTGGAACTGCGCGACCCTGACGGGCAGGTCCTGCCGCCGGCGGAGCCGGGCGCGCACATCGACATCCATCTGCCGGACGGGGCGGTGCGGTCCTATTCGCTGTGCGGCAATCCGGCGGACTGGCAGGCCTACAGCATCGCCGTTCTGAACGTGCCCGGCGGGCGAGGATCGCGTTTCGTCCATGGCGAACTGGAGCCGGGCGCCGCCGTCGCCATCGGTTTGCCGCGCAACAATTTCCGCTACGACGAGGCGCCGCGCTATCTGTTCATCGCCGGCGGTATCGGCATCACGCCGTTGCTGCCGATGATCCGCGCGGCGGCCGACCGGGGCGCCGACTGGACCCTGCATTATTGCGTGCGCAGCGCCGCGGCGGCGCCGTTCCTCGGCGAACTCCGCGCCCTGCCCCATGGCCGTGTCGAGGTCCATGCCGCCGACGAGGGGCGGAAGCTGACGGTGGACGCGCTGCTCGCCGCGACGCCCGTCGATGTCCCGATCTACTGCTGCGGTCCGCAACGGCTGATGGAGGCGGTTGCCGCAGCGGCCCGGCCGGCGCAGGATGTCCGCTTCGAATGGTTCACGCCGCGGGTCGGGCCCGTCCGCGAGGATGCGGCCGCCGACAGCTTCAAGGACGACAGCTTCGAGGTGGTCTGCGCCCGGTCGGGCGTGACGGTTACGGTGCCGCCGGGGACCAGCGTGCTGGAGGCGCTTTATGCCGCCGGCGTCACGGTCGACTCCTCCTGCGAACAGGGCATCTGCGGCACCTGCGAGACGACGGTGCTGGAGGGCGAACCCGACCACCGCGACAGCGTGCTGTCCGACGCCGAACGCGCCGCCGGCAAGACGATGATGCTGTGCGTGTCGCGTGCCCGCAGCGCAAGATTGGTGTTGGACCTGTGAGTCCGGGACATTCAACGATGACATTTCAACGACGAAGGGGGGAGCACGCATGACCGAGGACGACCTGCAACGGCTGGGGCTGGCGCTGCTGAACAGCCCGGCCGAGGCCATCGCCTATTCCGACCGCGAGGGCATCATCCGCTTCTGGAACGCCGGTGCCGAGCGGGTGTTCGGCTTCACCGCCGAAGAGGCGTTGGGCCAGTCGCTGGACATCATCATCCCCGAACGGCAGCGCCAGCGCCATTGGGACGGCTATGACGAGGTGATGAAGTCGGGGGTCAGCCGCTATGGCAGCGGCGACCTGCTGTCGGTTCCGGCGACCCGCAAGGACGGCAGCCGTATCTCGGTGGAGTTCACCATCGTGCCGCTGAAGGACGCGGACGGCGCGATGATGGGAATGGCCGCCGTCATGCGCGACGTCTCCGCCCGCTTCGAGGAGTTGAAGGCCCTGCGCCGTCAGGCGGCCGGCCGCTGACCGGCCCTCCTCTGCCCTACGCGCCGCCGGCCAGACGCGCCCGCAACTCGCGCTTCACCACCTTGCCGTAGTTGTTTTTCGGCAGCGCCTCGACGAACAGGTAACGCTTGGGCCGCTTGAACCGGGCGATGTTTGCGTTGCAATGGGCGTCGAGGCTGTCGGGGGAAATGTCGCGGCCGGCTTCGGCGACGATGAAGGCGACGACGATCTCGCCCCATTCGGGATCGGGCTGGCCGGTGACGCAGACCTCGGCGACATCCGGATGGCGCAGCAGCACCTCCTCCACCTCGCGCGGGTAGATGTTGGTGCCGCCGCTGATGATGACGTCCTTCGACCGGTCGCGCAGGGTCAGGTAGCCGCGCCGGTCGAACGACCCCATGTCGCCGGTGTAAAGCCAGCCGTCGCGCAGCGCCTCGGCCGTCGCCTTGGCGTTGTTCCAATAGCCCGCCATCACCACGTCGCCGCGGCAGACGATCTCGCCCACCTCGCCGGGCGGCAGCTGCCGGCCGTCGGCATCCACCACCGCCACCTCGACACCGCTGCGGGCGAAGCCGACCGATCCCAGCACCGCATCGTCGTCCGCGGCATGGTCGCGGCGGCGCAAGGACGTGATGGTCATCGGCGCCTCGCCCTGGCCGTAGATCTGGACGAAGACCGGGCCGAAGACCGCCAGCGACCGGCGCAGCTCCTCCACATACATCGGCCCGCCGCCATAGACGATGGAGCGCAGGTTGGCCGGCCGGCGCCCGTCGCGCTCGGCCTCCAGCCGCAGCCTCTGCACCATGGTCGGGGCCAGGAAGGCGCCGCAGCCGGGGTGGCGGTCGCAGAGATCGAGGAACTCCGCCGGTTCGAAGGCCGACGAGGCCGGAACCACCTGCCGGGCGCCGCGGGCGACATAGGCCGCCATGTAGAGGCCGGAGCCGTGCGACATCGGCGCCGCGTGCAGCAGGCTGCACTCCTCGTCCACCGCCTCGACATCGGCGAGATGGGCGATGGTCATGGCCAGCAGGTTGCGGTGCGACAGCATCGCCCCCTTCGACCGGCCGGTGGTGCCGCTGGTGTAGAACAGCCAGCCCAGCGCCTGCGGATCGGGGTCGATCGGCCCGGCCCACTCCTCTCCCGCCGCCAGGGCAGCGTAATCGCTCCCGCCGATGACGATCCGGCGGCAGGAGGCGGCCGGCGATCCGTCGAGCGCCTTTTCCAATCCGGGGGCCAGCTTGGGCGAGACGAAGACGGTGGTCGCAGCGGAATCCTCCAGGATCTGCACCAGCTCGCGCGGATGCAGCTTGGCGTTCACCGGCGTCGCCGCCATGCCGGCCGCCCAGATGGCGAAGAACAGCTCGACATATTCCGGCACATTCTCCGTCGCGATGGCGATGCGGTCCCCCGGCTGCCCCGAGGTCCGCAGCTCGGCGGCGATGCGCAGCGCGCGCGAGCGCAACTCCGCGAAGCTGTGGACCGGCTCGGTGCCGCGGAACACCGCCCCATGGTCGGGGAACCGGGTTGCCGCCTGATCGAGAAGGGAGAAGAGATTCACCGGGGCTGTTCCTTTTACGGCTGATCCGCTTGAACAGCCGATTGTAGGATATGGAAACCGGTTCGGGCAGCCCCCCTTATCGACCGGCTCCCATGTGACATCCACGGTGCCGCCGGGGCTATTGGACCAAGCGATCCAACAGCTCCAGGGCATCGGCGGGCAAATCCAGCTCCGCCGCCGCCAGATTTTCTCGCAGGTGCCCGACCGAAGAGGTGCCCGGAATCAGCAGCACATTGGGCGCCCGCTTCAGCAACCAGGCGAGCGCCACCTGCATCGGCGTCGCGCCGAGCCGGCGGGCGACGTCCGACAGGTGGTCCGACTGCAGTGGCGAGAAGCCGCCGAGCGGGAAGAACGGCACATAGGCGATCCCCTTGCCGGCGAGGTCGTCGATCAGCGCATCGTCCGCCCGGTGCACGAGGTTGTAGTGGTTCTGCACGCAGACGATCTCGCAGATGCGGCGGCCTTCCTCGACTTGGACCGCGGTGACGTTGCTGAGGCCGATGTGCCGGACCAGCCCCTGCCGCTGCAGGTCGGCCAGCACGCTCAGTTCCCGCTCGATCGACCCTTCGGCCGGCGCGTGGCCATGGTCGCCCCACAGCCGCAGATTGACGACGTTGAGCACGTCCAGGCCGAGATTGCGCAGATTGTCATGCACGGCCTGCCGCAGTTCGTCGGGCGAGGCCGCCGGCAGCCAGGACGCATCGTCGCCGCGCCGGGCGCCGATCTTGGTCACGATCAGCAGATCGTCCTGATAGGGCGCCAGCGCTTCGCGGATCAGCCGGTTGGTGACATGCGGACCGTAGAAGTCGCTGGTGTCGATGTGGTTCACGCCAGCTTCTATCGCGTGGCGAAGCACGGCAATCGCCGCGTCATGGTCCTTCGGCGGGCCGAACACGCCGGGACCGGCAAGCTGCATGGCGCCGTAGCCGAGCCGCCTGACGGTCTTGCCGCCGAGGGTGAAACTGCCGGATTCGTCGAGATTGGACATGATGGCCTCCGTTTTGGTCTCGGCAAATCTAGTCGCCAGCACCCTGTTCGATTAGTCTGCACAGTCGGGACAGCCTGTGCGGATCAGCGAACAATGCAGCATGACCTGGGGGACCTGAACGCCTTCGTCGCGGTGGCCCGCGCCCGTGGCTTCCGTGAAGCCGCCCGCGCCAGCAACGCCAGCGCCTCGGCCCTCAGCGAGGCCGTGCGGCGGCTGGAGGCGCAACTGGGCGTGAGGCTGCTCAACCGGACCACGCGCAGCGTGGTGCTGACGGAGGCGGGGGAGCGTCTGCTGGCCCGGCTCGCCCCCGCATTGCGCGAGGTCGATGCTGCGCTCGATGTGGTGAACGGCTTCCGCGACCGGGTGGCGGGAACCCTCCGGCTGAATGTGCCGGTCAGCGTGGCAAGGCTGGTCCTGCCGGGGATCCTGCCGCGCTTTCTCGCCGCCTATCCCGAAATCCGGGTGGAGGTGATGGCGGAGGACAGCTTCGTCGACGTGCTGGCGGCCGGCTGCGACGCCGGCATCCGCTATGACGAGCGGCTGGAGCAGGACATGATCGCGGTTCCCATCGGCCCCCGCCGCCAGCGTTTCGCGACCGCGGCCTCGCCCTCCTATCTCCGCGCGAAGGGACGGCCGGAGCATCCGCGCGACCTGATGGTCCATGCCTGCCTGCGCGGGCGCTTTGCCAGCGGCGCCTTTCCGCTGTGGGAGTTCGAGCGCGACGGGGAGGTGATCCGGCTCGATCCGCCCGGTCCGCTGGTGGTGGGTCCGGGAGGTGGCATGGAACTCGCGATCGACGCGGCGGCGTCCGGCGTCGGCGTGGTCCATCTGTTCGAGCAATGGCTGCGCCCGCAGTTGGACAGCGGCGCGCTGGAGCCCGTTCTCGAACCCTGGTGGCAAAGCTTTTCCGGCCCCTTCCTCTATTATGCCGGGCGTCGTCTGGTGCCGGCTCCGCTCAGGGCCTTCCTCGATTTCATCAGGGCCGGGGACGGCGACCGCTGATGCGCCCCGTATGGACAGCTTTCTTGGAACCGTCAGGACATGCCAGGGTTAAGCTGGAAAGCAATTGCAGGGAGCGAATCACTCATGCCGAACGAAAGGACCCGTGCGCTGCGTCTCGCGGCGATGTTGGGCGGATGCCTGGCTCTGGCCGGCTGCGGCAGCGGAGCGACGGGGCTCGGCCTCAACCTCGTCTCGCAGGAACAGCTCGCCGATCTGGGCAAACAGGACTGGCAACGCCTGGTCTCCTCCACGCCGGCCACCACCAACCAATCCTACCAGCGCCGGGCCGAGGAGGTGTCGGCGCGCCTGCTGCGTGCCGCCGGCCTCGACGCCTCGAAATGGGAGGTTCGCGTCTTCCAAGGTGAGGAGGCCAATGCCTTCGCCCTCCCCGGCCAGAAGATCGGCGTCTATGAAGGGCTGTTCCGCTACGCCAGGAACGACGCACAGCTGGCCGCGGTGGTCGGGCACGAGATCGCCCACAATCTGGATGCCCACGCCGCCGAGCGGGTCAGCACCCAGATGGCGTCGGAGGCGGGAGCCGGCATCGTCGGGGCGGCACTGGGCGCCGGCGGCGTTCCCGGCAGCCAGCAGATCGCCGCGGCGCTCGGCACCGGTGCGCAATACGGCCTGATCCTGCCCTACTCGCGCAACCAGGAGCTGGAGGCCGACCGCGACGGGCTGATGCTGATGGCGCGCGCCGGCTACGACCCGCGCGAGGCCGTGGCGCTGTGGGGCAACATGCGGCAGGCCGGATCGCAACCGCCGGTTTTCCTGTCCACCCACCCCGGCATCGACGACCGCATCGGCCAGATGAACCGCCTGATGCCGGAGGCGCTGAAGCTCTACGCGCCGACGTGACGGCCTCCCCGGCCTGTCACTCCGGCAGCATGGCCGAGAGGCAGTCGGCGATCTGGTGGGGGGTGAAGGGCTTGCGCAGCAGGCGCACCGCCTCCCCGAAGTCCGGCGTGTCGGCATAGCCGGTGACGATCAGCGCCGGTATTCCGGGGCGCAATTGCCGGGCGCCCCGCACCACGGCGGCACCGTTCATGCCGGGCATGGCGAAGTCGGTGACCAGGGCGTCGATCTCCGCCCCGTCGCTGAGAACCGCCAGGGCCTCCTCGCCGCTGTCCGCCTCGATGACCTGATGACCGAGATTCTCCAGCAGCGCCATCGTCCCCATTCGCACGATCGCATCATCCTCCACCAGCAGGATGGTGCGCCCGGCGCCGGGTTCGACCTCGGCAGCGGGCGCATCCGGCATGGCGGTGCCGGTGGAAGTGCTGGGCAGGTACAGGGTGATCGCGGTTCCGGCGCCCGGCGTACTGTCGATGTGGATGCCGCCGCCGGACTGCGTCGCCATGCCATGGACCATCGACAGGCCGAGCCCCGATCCCTCGCCGACCGGCTTGGTGGTGAAGAACGGTTCGAAAACGTGCGGCATCACCGTCGGGTCGATCCCGCTGCCGCTATCCTCCACCCGGATCGCCACATAGGTCCCGGGAGCCAGTTCCACCGGCAAATCTCCTCCGCCGTCGCGGCCCACCGTGGCGACGAATGCCGTCATCGACAGCCGACCACCCGCCGGCATCGCGTCGCGGGCATTGATGACGAGGTTCAGGATGGCGGATTCGAACTGGGCCCGGTCGATCAGCACCGCCGGAAGTCCGGGCGGCACTTCGATCGTGACGGCGATCTGGCCGCCCAGCGTGCGCTCCAGCAGTGAGCCCATGCCGGACAGCAGGTCGCCGAGGTCGGTGGCCTCCGGCATCAGCATCTGGCGCCGCGCGAAGGACAGCAGCGACTGCGTCAGTTTTGCGCCCCGCTCGATCGAACGGTTCGCCGCCTCGAACAGCTGGCGCGGGGTGCCGTCGGACACCGTGGGTTCCAGAACGGCGAGGCAGCTGACGATGCCCTGGAGCAGGTTGTTGAAGTCATGCGCCACGCCGCCGGTCAGCTGCCCGAGCGCCTCCATCTTCTGGGCCTGCAGCAGGGCCGTCTCGGCCCGCCGCCGATCCGCCATCTCGGCCTGCAAGGCCCGCGTCCGGTCGGCGACCCGCTCCTCCAGGCGGCTGGTGGCCTGGGTGATCTGGTCCAGATGGCTGCGGGTCCGGTATTGGCGCGTCCGGCTGCGCAGCGCCGCCTGCGCGGCGCTCTGCAGCGCCTCGCGGTGCAGCGGCCGGTCCAGCAGCGTGGCGTTGCCGAGCGACTGGAAGAAGGCTTGACGGCCGCGGCCGGCCAGCCGGCTGCCGCGCGAGGTCAGGATCACGATGGGCAGGTCCGACCAGGGAGGCTGGCCCTCCAGCCACGCCGCCAGAGGCCCGACATCGCCCAGTGCCCCTTCGGAGAGCACCAGCGCCGTGGTTTCGTCACCGAGGCTTCGGCACAGTGCCGCCATATACAAGCAGGATTGCGTTTCCAGGCCGATCTCGCCGAGGACCGAGCCGATCACCTCGGCATCCCGCCCCTCCGGGGCCAGGACAAGGATGGACGTGCGCATCGGCGTCGTTCACCCGCCCTCTGCATGACCGCGCAGAAGCGGCTCCGCCGGACCGTCATAATGCGGCACTCCCGTCAACACGCCTTGGAATTCCATCAGTTGCGGGCCGACCTGCATGCCGTCCGGGAACAGCCGGAATTCGCGGATCGACACTTCATGGACGCCGGTGCGCTTCTTGACCACCGAAATCGCCTTGCGAACCTCGCCCCCGGCTTCGAAGAAGCGCAGCAGGACCACGGTGTCGCTCATGAAGGAAAGGTCGACGGGGTTCTGCACGTCGCCGATGATGCCCTGCTGCGCCAGGATCAGGATGGTGACCACGCCCTTGTTGTTCAGGTAGGTCAGCAGTTCGTGCATCTGCAGGACAAGCGCCTGCTCCTCCGGCATGGTGCTGAGGTAGGAGTTCAGGCTGTCGATCACCACGATGCGGGCATCGCGATCCTCGACCTCGCGGCGGACCTGCCAGACGAATTGGCCGGGCGACAGGCGGGACGGATTGGCGCGGTGCCAGCCGACGCGGTTCCGGCGCACGGCCTCTACGATGTCGATCCCCAACGCCGAACTGCGCAGCTCCAACGTCTTAAAGTTCTCGTCGAACGAGAAATAGGTGGCATGCTCGCCACGCTTGACCGCCGCCGCGACATATTGCAGGGCGAGGGACGATTTTCCGGCGCCCGACGGACCGACGAGTATCGTCGTGGTCCCGTGCGTCAGGCCGCCGCCCATCAGTTCGTCCAGGGCCGTCAGTCCGCTTTCCATCTCCTCCGGCTCGAAGTCGCTGCGATGCTCCTCGGCGATCAGGCTGGGGAAGACCAGGACATTGCGTTCGGTGATGGCGAAATCGTGCCAGCCGCTCTGGTACTCGGCTCCGCGCATCTTGGCGATGCGCAGGCGGCGGCGTGCCGCGCCGTAGGAGCGTTCGCTCTGTTCCAGCACGATCACGCTGTGCACCAGACTGTGCAGCTCCGTCGTGCTTTCCTGATGGGTCAGGTCGTCGAGGATCAGCGTGGTGCAGCGGCGGTTCTGCAGGAACTGTTTGAGCGCCAGGACCTGCCGCCGGTAGCTCAACTGATCCTGGGTGAGCAGCCGCAGTTCCGAAACGGTGTCGATCACCACCACTTCGGGGTTTTCCTCCTCGATGCGGTCGATGATCAGGCGCACGGTCTCGCCCAGTTCCACCTCCGACGGGTAGAGCACGCTCTGCTGGCGATCCAGCCGCGCTTCGATCGGCACGATGTCGAACAGCGCGATGCCGTCCAGCGACCAGCCGTGGCTGGCGGCGGTCGCCTCCAGCTCCGGCGCACTTTCCGACAGCGTGATATAAAGCCCTTTTCTGCCGTCATCGCGCGTCTGCGCCAGAAGTTGCAAGGCGATGGTCGTCTTCCCAGTGCCCGGTGCGCCTTCCAGCAGATGTATTCGGCCGCGCGGCAGTCCTCCACGCAAAATCAGGTCGAATTCCGGAATTCCGGTCTGCACTTTTCCAATCGGGATCGGCTTGGGCACCAATGGCTCCTTCACTTCCATGTCTGCAGACAAACACGGCGCAGGCGAAATGTTCCGTCGGTGCTAATGTGCGGCCCGAAAAATTGGCTGGGAGTGTCATTGCCCCCACCGATAACTCAGAGGTCCGCTGACGGTCGACCGGCGCCGTCGGCGACCGCTGTCCGATCTTCGCCATCGCTCCCCGCAAGATGCCGGCTGAGCGCGGCGGCCAGCGTGCGCGGGGTGACCGGCTTGTGCAGCAGGTGGAAGCCGTATCTGAGCGCATCGTTCTGCGGTTCGGTGCCGATCTCCCCGGTGACGATCAGGCCGGGAATGGCCGGATCGTGCATCGCACGGATGCGCAGGATGGCCTCCGTGCCGATGCGCTTGTCCCGCAGGCGATAGTCGACGATGAGGATGTCCGGCCGCCGCCCGTCCCGTTCCAGGCTCTCCACCGCGTGGTCGGTGGAATCGGCGGCGATCACGTCGAATTTCCAGGCGTGAAGGATGCTCTCCATCCCGGCCAGGACGATGGGATCGTCATCCACGACCACCGCCAGCCGCGTCTCCCCCCGCTCCGGCGGTGCCGGCGCCGCCTCGGCGGGCTGGGGCTCCGCGGCGCGGTCTTCGGTGGCGAGCGGCACGGCGATGCTGAACAGCGACCCCTGCCCGGATTGCGAATGCACGGTGACGGGATGATCCAGCAGATCCGACAGGCGACGGACGATCGCCAGCCCCAGTCCCAGCCCCTGGTTGCGGTCCCGCTCGGGATTCTCGATCTGATACAGCTCTTCGAAGATGCGGTGGATCTGGTCGGCCGGGATGCCGCATCCGCTGTCGCGAACCCCGATCAGCAGATGATCGGCCTGCAGGGTGCATTCGACCGTGACCCCGCCCCGGTCGGTGTAGCGGATGGCGTTTTCCACCAGATTGCGCAGCATGCGGCCGAGCAGGACACGGTCGCTGCGGATCGTCGTTTGGCAGGGCACCACCCGCCAGTCCAGCCCCTTTTCCTGGGCGAGCGGCGCATAGGCGTCGTCCAGGCTCCTCAGCAGATCCGACGCCCGGAACTCCTCCAACTGCGGCGCCACGATGCCGGCATCGAGGCGGGAGATGTCGAGCAGCCCGTCCAGCAGCCCTTTGAGAATTTCCAGGCCGTGCTGGAGACGGCCGAGCGCGTCCAGGCCGGGGCCGTCGGTCAGATGTGGGCGCAGCACCTCGGCGAACAGCAGGATCGACTGCATCGGCTGGCGCAGATCGTGGCTGGCGGCGGCGAGAAAGCGGCTCTTGCTGCGGCCGGCTTCCTCCGCCGCGTCACGGGCGCGGTGGATGTCGTGGATATCGACCGCGCCGCCATACCAGGCGACGATCCGTCCGCCCTGGTGGATCGGGTGGGTGCGGCTCAGATGCCACCGGTAGGCTCCGTCGGCCCGGCGCAGGCGCAGTTCGTATTCGTGCGGCGCGCCGACGGCGATGGCGCGGGCGCGGATCGCCTGGACATGCCCGACATCGTCCGGATGGAGGTCTTCCATCCGGTTGGCCTCGGTCGTCATGCGGCCAGTGTAGGCGCGGAAGGCGGCGTTGACGAATTCCAGCGTGCCGTCCGGATGGTTCACCCACATCATGTGCGGCGCGTTCTCGACCAGGGCGCGGAGCCGTTCCTCGCTGGCGCGCAGCGCGGCGGACGCCGCCTCGTTGGCTTGCATCTGCCGGTCGAGGTCTTCGGCAAGCGCATCGAACGACAGCCCGAGCCGGCTCATTTCCGGGCCGTCCACCGCGCCGACGCGGGCGGAGCGGTCACCGGAACGCCAGCGTTCGGTCGCGGCGATCAACGCCGTCACCGGCAGATGGATATGGCGTTTGGCGATCAGGTACGCCGCCAGCAGGCCCAGCATCAGCGTGGCGGCGATCCAGATCAGCGACCGCCACAGCGCGTCGTCGATGCCGCGCATCGCCGCATCATGGTCGATGCCGATGGCCACGAAGATATGCCGTACCCCGGCCGACAGCGGAACATAGGCGAAAACCCGCTCGATGCCGTCGATCCCCATCAGCCGGGCGGTTCCCACGGCGTCGGCGTCCAGCAGGGGGCGGAACCGTTGCGGAAGCGTGCTGCCGACAAGTCCGGAGCTTGCCGGCACGTGGGCCAGCACGGTGCCGTTGCTGTCGGCCACCAGCAGCGACGCGTTGTCGGGAAGCGGGTGTTCGGAAAGATAGCGTTCGAGCCAGCCGAGATCGATCAGCGCCGTGACCACGCCGATCGGCGGACCGTCGGCGCTGTTGCGGCGGATCGGCAGGCCGAACGGCATGGCGGGCTTGCCGTTGTGACGCTGCCGGATGAACTCGCCGACGGTGAAGCCGCCGCTTTCCAGGGCTGCGCGCACATGCATCCGGTCGGCGATGGTCCGTCCGGCCAGGGCCGCGTTGGTGGAGCAGAGGATGACCCCGTCCGTGCCGGCGAGGTTGATCGACAGATAATCCGCGATCCGCGCGCCCGTGCGCGTCAGCAGCGCCTGGCAGGCCGGCGCATCGAGAGTCTGCGCGGCCGACGTCTCGGCCAGCAGTTCCAGCATCTGGCGCACGCCTTCGACGAGGCGCTGCTGCTCGCCGCCGAGCAGGCTGAGAAGCTGCCGCGCATGCTCGTGGATTTCCTCCGAACGCTGGCGGCGCAGGTCGATCTGGTTCCACACCTCCAGGGCGCAGACCGGCACCAGGGCCAGGAACACGAGCAGCAGCAGGCGGGTCAGGAAGCTCATGGCGCCCCGAGTCCGGCCTTGGTGCTGTGGGTTGCGACCGTCATTGCTCCGTCTCCCGTCCGGCCCCGCTCAATCCTTAACCGACGGGGATTGCCGAACGCTGCCACGCGATCGCCATTTGCGGCCCGGCAGGTTCGTTGGGAAATCGAAGAAGCACAACAGATCAGAAGAGGGAGCGAACGGGTTGCCCCGCACACGCGCAGGCCGCCCCCGGCCGTCACCCCGCCGCGATGGCGCTGTTCAGCGAGGCGATCAGGATATGGGCGTCCACCGGCTTGCCCAGCACGTCGCGGGCGCCGCCGCCGATCGCCCGCGCCCGTGTGGCCTCGTCGGCATAGGAGGTCATGAACAGGATCGGCGGATGTCCGCCGCCGTCGGCGTTCAGCCGCTCCTGCATCTCCAGCCCGGACAGGCCGGGCATGCGCACGTCCAGGATGATGCAGTCGATATCGCCGCGGTCGGCGCTGGTCAGGAATTGCGCCAGGAAATCCTCGGCGGAGACGAAGGACCGGCAGCGGAAGCCGACGGACCGCAGCAGGTCGTCCAGCGCCTCGCGGATCGCCTCGTCGTCATCGACCACCGCTATCAGGGGTGCGTTGGACAATTCGTGATGCCTCGACCGGATGGAGGCGCCGTTCCCCGGCGCCACGCGCATCCTAGCCGGACGGGACCGCGGGGAGATACCACACCTAGGTCTATTCCTAGGGGGTCTATTCCTAAGGGGTCCATTCCTCGGGGGTCTACTCCTCCGGGTCCAGCACCTCCGCCTTGCGGACGAGGTCGGCGACCGAGCGCACCTGCATCTTCCGCATCACCTTGCCGCGGTGCAGCTTCACGGTCACCTCGCTGATGCCGAGATCGCCGGCGATCTGCTTGTTCAGCCGGCCCTTGACCACCTCGGCCATCACCTCGCGCTCCCGCGGGGTCAGGGTCGCGGCCAGCGATTCCACCGTCATCGCGGCGGCCCGATCGCGCCGCCTGGACCGGTCGCGGGCGATCGCGGCCTCCACCGCGTCTAGCATGTCCTGATCGCGGAAGGGCTTGATGAGGAAATCCATCGCCCCCGCCTTCATCGCCCGAACCGACATCGGCACGTCGGCGAAACCGGTCATGAAGACGATGGGCAGCGCGATGCCCAGGCTGTCCAGCCTCGTCTGGAACTCCAGCCCGCCCAGGCCGGGAAGCCGCACGTCCAGGATCAGGCAGCCCGGCCGGTCGGGAACCGCCGCCGCCAGCAGTTCGGCCGTGCTGCCGAAGGCGAGGCTTTCGATGCCGACCGACCGCAGCAAATCGACCACCGCCTCCCGCATGCCGGCATCGTCATCCACGATGAGAACCAGCGGGTCGTCCTTCAAAGGGGATGGAGCGGGGCTTTGTGGCATGGTGGTCAGTCCTCTCGTGCCGGCGCCGGCGGAACGGCCGGCGATCCGGAAAACGCGGGCAGCGGCCCGGAAGATGCCGGGGGCTGGGGCAAGGCCGCGGGTATGGTGAACTCGAACACCGCCCCACCTTCCGCATGGTTGTGCGCGGTCAGCGTGCCGCCGCAGGATTCGACGGTGGACCGGCAGATCGACAGCCCCATGCCCATGCCGTCCGGCCGGGTGGTGAAGAAGGGATCGAACAGGCGGGCGCGGCTGGCCTCGTCGATGCCCCGGCCGCGGTCGCGGACCGCCACACTCACCTCGTTGCCGTCCCCCGCACGCTCGACGGTGATGGTCAGTTCGCGGCGCGGGCTCCCCGCCTCCGCCATGGCGTGCAGGCCGTTGGTGACGAGGTTGATCAGCACCTGCTGCAGGCCGACCCGGCTGCCCCGCACCGGCGGCACATCGGACGCGAAGCCGGTGACCAGCACCGTCGCGGCGGCCGACAGCTCGCGCTCCAGCAGCAGCGCCACCTCCTCCACCAGTTGGCGCAGGTCGATGGTCTCGTCGCAGCGGGTGTCCTTGACCAGCATGCCGCGTGTCCGCTGCACGATGTCCGCGGCGCGCTTGCCGTCGCGGACGATGCGGTCCGCCGCCTTGGCGGCGGTTTCGATGTCCGGCGGGTCACGGCGCAGCCAGCGCAGGCAGGCCTGCGCGTTCAGCACGATGGCGCCCAGCGGCTGGTTCAGCTCATGGGCGATGGAGGCGGACAGGGCACCCAGCGTGGCGGCGCGCGCCGCGCGGGCGAGTTCCGCCTGGGCAGCCAATAGCGCCTCCTGCGTGCGTTCGCGCTGGGTGATGTCGACGACGCCGACCACGACCCGGTCGAAGCCGACGCCGTCGTCCGGAAAGCTGATGCCCAGCAGCACAGTCAGGGTGCGCCCGTCGGCGGCGATCAGCTGCGCCCTCCCCTCGAAGCGGTCGCGCCGGTCCCAAAGCGCCAGAAGTATCTGCGGCAGCGCCGGATCCTCGGCGGGAAGGAACCGTTCGAGCGGCCCCAGCACCTCCGTCCGGCCGGCGGCGCCCAGCAGTTCCAGGGTGGCGTCGTTGACGTTGGTGGTGACGACCGACGCGCCCATCTCCCGCGCCCAGCCGGGATTGGCCTGCGCATGGGCGGCGATGTCCGTCACCCCGTCCGCCCGCAGCGCGTCGAGCGCCGCCGTCACGGCGGTGAAATCCTGTTCCCACAGCGAAATGCGCGCCTGCTCGAACATGCCGCGATAGCGCCGTTCGCTGCGCGCCAGCGCGTTGTTGGCCCGGACCAGCAATGCCCGCGAGTCATGGTCCCGCACCAGCAGCGCACCGGTGATGAGGATGGCCGCCAGCGAAACGCCGCAGCGCAGGACCGACGACAGGTCCATGTCGTGCCAGTGCGACAGGAAAAAGGACAGCACCGCCAGCAGTGCGCAGCCCGCCGCCACCCGCAAGACGCCGCGCCGGGACAGCGCGGTGGCCGCCAGGAGAAGCACCAGCACATACAGGACCGCGATGGCGCTTTCGATGTCGGTGAAGGTGTCGATCACGAACACGGTCAGCGCCAGCGGAATCGCCAGCACGCCCAGCCGCCGCTCGGCCGCCCGGCCCGCCGCCTGCGAACCGCTCCACTCCGCGCCCGCCCAATCCGCACCCATGCGCCCGTCTCCAACCTCGGGATGTGCCGTTCCCATCCCCGCAGCTTGCCTGCTGATGCCTCCCGCTTCTTGAACGATCTGGACGTGCTGTCGCCAGTCATACCTTGGGTTGGTTGAGAAGGCCGCGGAACCGGCGCTACCATCCTTTCGCCACGCCTTCCCCCAACAAACGCATCAGGCCGCAGGAGCCCGCCATGGTCGACGCCATCATCATCGGAGCCGGCCAGGCCGGACCGCCGCTCGCCGAACGCCTCACCGCCGCCGGCATGAGCGTGGCCGTCATCGAACGCAAGCTGTTCGGCGGCACCTGCGTCAACACCGGCTGCACCCCGACCAAGACGCTGATCGCCAGCGCCCGCGTGGCGCGGATGGCCCAGCGCGCCGCCGAATACGGCGTGATGCTGGACGGCCCGGTGCGCATCGACATGGCGCGGGTCAAGGCGCGCAAGGACGCCGTCTCCGGCCGCTCGCGCCAGAATGTCGAACGCTGGCTGCGCGGCATGCCGAACTGCCGCGTGCTGCAGGGCCATGCCCGCTTCGAATCGGCCAACAGCGTGCGCGTCGGCGACGAACTGCTGACGGCGGAGCGCATCTTCCTCAATGTCGGCGCCCGCGCCGCGGTGCCGGACATGCCGGGCGTCCGCGACGTGAATATTCTCACCAGCGGCACCATCCTCGACCTCGACCATGTGCCGCGGCATCTGGTGGTGGTCGGCGGCAGCTACGTCGGCCTGGAATTCGCCCAGATGTACCGCCGGTTCGGCGCCGAGGTGACGGTGGTGGAGAAAGGGGAACGGCTGATCGGCCGCGAGGACCCCGACGTCTCATATGCCATCCGGGAGCTGCTGGAGAAGGAGGGGGTGACCGTCCGCCTGTCGGCCGACTGCATCCGCTTCGCTCCCCATGCCGACGGCATCGAGGTCGGGGTGAACTGCGCCTCCGGCACCCCGTTGGTGGTGGGAAGCCATGTGCTGCTGGCGGTCGGGCGGACGCCCAACACCGGCGACCTCGGCCTCGACCGCGCCGGGGTGGCGACGGATTCCCGCGGCTATGTCACGGTGGACAACCGGTTGCGCACCAACGTGCCGGGCATTTGGGCGATGGGCGACTGCAACGGGCGCGGCGCCTTCACCCACACCGCCTACAATGATTTCGAGATCGTCGCCGCCAATTTGCTGGACGACGATCCGCGCAGCGTCGACGACCGCATCCAGGCCTATGCGCTCTACACCGACCCGCCGCTCGCCCGCGTCGGCATGACCGACGAGGCGGTCCGCCGCTCCGGCCGGCGGGCGCTGTTCGGCCAGCGGCCGATGACCCGCGTCGGCCGCGCGGTGGAAAAGGGCGAGGCCGACGGCTTCATGCGGATCGTCGTCGATGCCGACAGCCGGGAGATTCTCGGCGCCGCCATTCTCGGCCCCGGCGGCGACGAGGCGATCCACGGCGTGCTCGACATGATGTACGCCAAGGCGCCCTACCCCACGCTGCAGCGCGCCGTCCACATCCACCCCACCGTCGCCGAACTGCTGCCGACCCTGCTGGGCGAACTGAAGCCGCTGGAGTGACGGGTAGGATCAGGCCGGAAAGCCGGCGGCCGTCATCCGCTCTTGAAACACCTCGTGCAACAGGGCCAGGAAGGCGCGCACCGCCGGGTTGGTATGGCGGCTTTCCGGCCAGAGCGCCGTGATGTTGTTCCGTTCGACCGCGAAGTCCGGCAGGACCGGGACCAATTCGCCGCGCGCCACAAGCGGGCCGGCGATGAAGGTAGCGGCCATGCCGATGCCGCCGCCGGCCGCCAGCGCGGCGACCAGCGCATCGCTTGCGTCGACGACGATGCCGGCCGGCGGCACGACCTCCACCAGCCGGCCGCCGATGAGGAAGGGCCAGCGCAGCGCCTGCCCCGTGCTCTGATAGCGCAGAAGGACGGTGTCATGTCCGTCCAGTTCGTCGGGGTGCATCGGCATGCCGCGCGCCGCCAGATAGTCCGGCGAGGCGAAGCAGCAGAGCCGGTGCGGCGCCAGCCGGCGCGACAGCAGTCCGGAATCCGCCAACTCGCCGATGCGTACGGCGATGTCGATCCGCTCCTCGACAATGTCGACCATCCGGTCGTTCAGGCGCAGATCGACCGTCACCCTGGGGTGGAGCTTGCGGAAGGCCGGCAATGCCGGCGCGATCACATGGACGCCGATCGGCAGCGGGGCCGCGACCCGCAGGGTGCCGGACGGCTCCGATCGCGCCGCCATCGCCGCCTGCTCGATCTCCTCCGCATCGCGCAGCAGCCTCACCGCGCGTTCATGCAACTCACGCCCCTCCGGCGTCAGCGTCAGCGAGCGCGTGGTGCGGGTGAACAGCGAGACCCCCAGCCGCTGCTCCAGCCGCTGCACGCTCTTGCTGACGGCGGAGGGCGAGATCGACAGCGACCGCGCGGCGGCGGTGAAGCTGCCCAGCGATCCGGCACGCGCGAATGCGATCAGCCCGGTCAGCCGTTCCAGGCCCATTTGTTCCTTCATGGCATAATTGAACAGATAATCAGGCCGATTATCAATCCCCAACCGCCGATCATATGCTCGTCCAGGTCCGATCCTCTCCCAAGGAGACTGTGATGAGCGAAATGATGAAAGCGGTGCGGCTGCACGCCTTCGGCGGTCCGGAGGTCCTGGTCTATGAAGACGCGCCGAAACCCCGGCCGAAAGCGGGCGAGGTCCTCGTCCGCGTCCACGCGGTCGGGCTCAATCCTCCCGACTGGTATCTGCGCGACGGCTACCGGATGCTTCCGCCCGAATGGCGACCCCGGGTGTCCTTCCCCATCATCCCCGGAACCGACATTTCCGGCATGGTCGAAGCCGTGGGCGACGATGTTGGGACAGTCGCCGTTGGCGACGAGGTCTATGCGATGGTCCGCTTTCCCGTCGGCCTCGCCGGTGACAGCCGGGCTTATGCCGAGTATGTCACGGTTCCGGCATCGGAACTCGGGATCAAACCGCCGGGCATCGACCATGTGCATGCCGCCGCGGCGCCGATGTCGCTGCTCACCGCATGGCAGTTCCTGGTCGATCTCGGCCATGATGAACCGAATCCGCTGCAGCCGAACCAGCATCGGCCGGTACCGCTTGCCGGCAGGACCGTGCTGGTGAACGGTGCCGGCGGCGGTGTCGGGCATCTGGCTCTGCAGATCGCGAAATGGAAGGGTGCGCGCGCCATCGCCGTGGCCTCCGGCCGGCACAAGGCGTTGTTGCGCGATCTCGGTGCCGACGAGGTCATCGACTACACCAGGACCAGGCCCGAGGACGTGGTGCGCGGGGCTGATCTCGTCATCGACGCGGTCGGTGGCGCGGCCACCCGCCGTTTCCTGCCGACTCTGAAGCGTGGCGGCGCCCTGTTCCCGATCTTCCCGCTGGGCTTCGACGCCGGTACGGAAGCGGCGGAGCTGGGCGTCACCGTGTCGGCCACCCAGGTCCGGTCGAACGGCGCCCAACTGACGGAAATCGGAAAGCTCCTTGACGACGGCACCATCCGCGTGGTCATCGACAGCGTCTTCCCGCTGGCCGACGCACGGAAGGCGCACGAGCGCGCCGCCGACGGCCATGTCCAGGGCAAGATCGTTCTCACCGTCGACTGACCGCGCAGCACGGCAGCCACGCCCAAGCCGGCCTTGCAACCTCCTCCCCATCCGGACCATCCTGCCGACGGCACCGGAACCAAGAGGATGAATCGTGCAGCCGGAGATCAGCGAGATTACCGAAGGTAATACGGCGTCGGCGGTGCCGGCCCTGCAGGTGCTTTGGCCGAAATACGATGCGGCCGAGATGACCCGCATCATCGACACAGTGCTGCGGCCGAACGGCTATCGCCTCGCCGGCATCATCCCCGAAGCGGGTGGGCCGGCCGCCTGCGTCATGGGATTCCGCCTGCAATATTCCCTCTGGCTGGGCAAGTCCTTCTACATCGTCGACATGGCGACCCTGCCGGAGCATCGCGGCCGGGGCTATGCTTCCCTCATCCTTGACTGGGCGAAGGCCGAGGCCGAACGGCTGGACTGCAAGGCGCTGCACCTCGATTCCGGCGTCGGTCCGGAGCGCAGCGACGCCCACCGTGTCTATATGGGCAAGCGCTACCGGATCGGCTGCCACCACTTCGTCCACAAGCTGGACTAGCGCGACTGCCCCGCCGCCGCGCGGTACGGGGCGAACCAGCCCAGCCCCTCCAGCGTGGCGGCCCTCGGCCGGTACTCGCAGCCGACGAAGCCGCCATAGCCCAGCCGGTCCAGTTCCCCGAACAGGAAGGGCCAGTTCAGCTCCTCGCCGTCCGGTTCGTTGCGCGACGGGACCGAGGCGATCTGGACATGGCCGGTCAGCGGCATCAGCCGGCGCAGCGCCATGGTCACGTCGCCATGCAGGATCTGACGGTGGTAAATGTCGAACTGCAGCCCGACATTGGGCAGGCCGGAGTCGGCGATCATCCGCTCGGCAAGACCGAAATCATTCAGGAAATATCCCGGCATGTCGCGGCCGTTGATCGGCTCCAGCAGCAGCCCGATCCCGCGCGCCGACAGCGCCTCGCCCGCGTAGTCCATGGCGCGCCGGTACGATCCGGCCGCCGCCGGATCGGCGGGATCGGCCAGCCCGGCCATCATGTGCAGCCGGCGGCAGCCCGTCGCCGTCGCATAGTCCAGCGCCTTGGCGACGCCGGCGCGGAACTCCTCGAACCGCTCCGGCAGGGCGGCCAGCCCGCGGTCTCCGGCGGCCCAGTCGCCGGGCGGCATGTTGAACAGCGCCTGGGTCAACCCGTTGCGCTCCAGCCGCCGGGCCACCTCGTCCGGCGCATGGTCGTAGGGGAACAGATACTCGACCGCCCGGAAACCGGCATCGGCGGCGGCGTCGAAGCGGTCCAGGAACGGCCACTCCGTGAACATCATCGTCAGGTTGGCGGCAAAGGCGGGCATGGCGCGGCGGGGCTCCCTCGTGGCACGGACGGCATGAAACTGATAAGGGAGGGCAGGCGAAACGATAAGACCAAAGAGATCGGCCAATGACGAAGACCACGACCCTGTCCGCCATTCTGACCGGCAAGGCGGTGCCGTTCGGCCGGCCGGACACGCTCAGCGCCATCGGCAAGCATCCGACCGACGCCGCGGTCGCCATCGGTCCGGCCGGTCTGGAGGGCGACGAGCAGGCCGACCGCCGCAACCATGGCGGGCCGGACAAGGCGGTCCACCATTACCCCTTCGACCATTACGCGGCTTGGCGCGCCGACCTGCCCGCCCCCGTCCCGCTGCTTGATAGCGTCGGCGCCTTCGGCGAGAACCTGTCCACCCGGGGCCTGACGGAGGAGACGGTCTGCGTCGGCGACGTCTTCCGCATCGGCACCGCGATCCTGCAGGTCAGCCAGGGGCGCCAGCCCTGCTGGAAGCTGAACCATCGCTTCGGCGTGAAGGACATGGCGCGGCGGGTGCAATCCACCGGCCGGACCGGCTGGTATTATCGCGTGCTGGAGCCGGGCATCGCCGCCGTCGGCGACGAGATCTCGCTGATCGAGCGCCCCCTGCCCGACTGGCCGCTGGCCCGCATCCTGCGCGCCTTCTACCACGACACTGGCGACCTTCCCACGCTGGCCGGCATCGCGGAGTTGGAGCCGCTGGCGCCCGGCTGGCGCACCCTGGCTCAGCGCCGGGTCGAGAGCGGCCGGGTGGAGGATTGGACAAACCGCCTGGGCGAGTGATCGGGCGCGTTCGGATTTCCGGACGCCCGTTGGCGGGCGCATTCGGAAATCCGAACGACCGCGGCTCTCACCAGCAATCATACGCAAAAAGATCAAAGGCTTAGGCCGCGACGTCCTGCCCGCCTGCGCTGGCATGGCGGTTGCTCCTTACCGGTTACGCCCCGCGAAGACGGGGCGGTCTCAACCAAGGGAGCGAAACGTCCGATGTCTGCAGCCACAACGCGCACCGAACATGACCTGCTGGGCGACCGCGAGGTCCCGGCCGACGCCTATTACGGTGTCCACACCCTGCGCGCTGTCGAGAATTTCCCGATCACCGGCACGCCGATTTCCCACTATCCCGATCTGGTCCGCGCGCTGGCCGAGATCAAGATGGCAGCATCCCGCGCCAACCATGAACTTGGGCTGCTGAACGGCGAGCGGGCCGACGCCATCGCCGCCGCCTGCCGCGAAATCCGCGCCGGCAGGCTGCACGACCAGTTCGTCGTCGACGTGATCCAGGGCGGCGCCGGCACCTCGACCAACATGAACGCCAACGAGGTGATCGCCAACCGGGCGCTGGAACTGCTGGGCCACCGCCGCGGCGACTACGTCCATCTCCGCCCCAACGAACACGTCAACATGAGCCAGTCGACCAACGACGTCTATCCGACGGCGCTGAAGCTGGCGACCTACACCGGCATCTTCCGGCTGGTGGAGGCGATGGGCCATCTGCGTGCCGCCTTCCAGCGCAAGGCCGACGAGTTCCGCGACATCCTGAAAATGGGTCGTACCCAGCTGCAGGACGCCGTGCCGATGACGCTGGGCCAGGAATTCTCCACCTACGCCGTCATGCTGGCCGAGGACGAGGAGCGGCTGAAGGAAGCCGCCCTGCTGATCCGTGAGATCAATCTGGGCGCCACCGCCATCGGCACCGGCATCAACGCCCATCCCGACTATGCCGCCCTGGTCTGCCGCCGTCTGGCCGAGATCAGCGGCGTTCCCGTCGTCACCGCACCCAATCTGGTCGAGGCGACGCAGGATTGCGGCAGCTTCGTCCAGCTGTCGGGCGTGCTGAAGCGGGTGGCGGTGAAGCTGTCCAAGACCTGCAACGACCTGCGCCTGCTGTCCAGCGGCCCGCGCGCCGGCTTCGGCGAGATCAACCTGCCGGCGCGGCAGGCCGGCTCCTCGATCATGCCGGGCAAGGTCAACCCGGTGATCCCCGAGGTGGTCAACCAGATCGCCTTCGAGGTGATCGGCAACGACATGACCGTCACCTTCGCCGCCGAGGCCGGACAGCTGCAGCTGAACGCCTTCGAGCCGATCATCGCCCACAGCCTGTTCAAGAGCATCACCCACCTGCGCCAGGGCTGCCTGGTGCTGGCCGACCGTTGCGTCGACGGCATCACCGCCAACCGCGACCATCTGGAAGCCGCCGTGCGCAACTCCATCGGCATCGTCACCGCGCTCAACCCCTACATCGGCTACGCCAACGCCACCGAGGTGGCCGCCGAGGCCCACCGCACCGGCAAGGGTGTCGCCGAACTGGTGGAGGCGCGCGGCCTGATGACCGCCGCCGCGCTTGCCGAAGTGCTGCGTCCGGACGTGCTGACCCGGCCGCGGCTGCTGGCGACCGCCGGCTGACCCGATCCGCCACCCGGTCCCGACACGCTCGGGGCCGGTTCCTATCGACCGCAACCCGGCCGGCGCATCGAGGCGGGCGGGAAAGGTGAGGTAACAGGACCATGAACAAACAGACGACGCTGATCATCGTCGCCATGCTGCTGGGCATCGTCACCGGCTATGTCTGCAACAGCCTGTTCGACGCGGCGGCGGCCAAGGAGATCGCCGGCTATTTCGCGATGGTGACGGACATCTTCCTGCGCCTGATCAAGATGATCATCGCGCCCCTGATCTTCGCCACCCTGGTCGCCGGCATGGCCGGCATGGGCGACGCCCGCACCGTCGGCCGCATCGGCGGCAAGGCGGTCGGCTGGTTCCTGATGGCGTCCTTCGCGTCGCTGTTCATCGGGCTGGTCTTCGCCAACCTGCTGCAGCCGGGCGCCAATGTCGGCGTGCCGCTGCCCGATGCCGCCGCCAGCGCCGGTCTGAAGACCTCCGCCCTGAACCTGAAGGATTTCCTGACCCACCTGTTCCCGCGCAACTTCTTCGAAGCGATGGCGAACAACGAGATCCTGCAGATCCTGATCTTCTCGCTCTTCGTCGGCCTCGCCATCGGCCAGCTGCGCGACACCAAGGCCGGCCTGCTCGCCCGTTCGATCGAAGAGGTCGTGCCGGTGATGCTGAAGGTCACCGACTATGTCATGCGCTTCGCCCCGATCGGCGTCTTCGCCGCCGTCGCCAACGTGGTGACGACGCAGGGCCTCGGCGTGCTGGCCGTCTACGGCAAGTTCATGGGCAGCTTCTATCTGACGCTGGCGGTGCTGTGGGCGACGCTGGTCTTCGCCGGCTTCGTCGTGCTGAAGGGCGACGTCTTCCGCGTCGTGAAGGCGATGCGCCAGCCGATGCTGCTGGGCTTCTCCACCGCGTCGAGCGAATCCGCCTATCCCCGCGTGATGGAAGAGCTGAAGACGCTGGGCGTGAAGGAGCGGGTGATCGGCTTCGTCCTGCCGCTCGGCTATTCCTTCAACCTCGACGGCTCGATGATCTACACGACCTTCGCGTCGCTGTTCATCGCCCAGGCTTATGGCATCCCGCTGACGCTGGAACAGCAGATCGTCATGCTGCTGGTGCTGATGGTGTCGAGCAAGGGCATCGCCGGCGTTCCGCGCTCCTCCCTCGTGGTGGTCGCCGCGGTGCTGCCGATGTTCCACCTGCCGGAGGCCGGCGTGCTGCTGATCATGGGCATCGACCATTTCCTCGACATGGGCCGCACCGCCACCAACGTGCTGGGCAACGCCATCGCCACCACCGTCGTCGCCAAGTGGGAGAACGCCATCGGCACCGAGGAGGATGACGAGGAGGCCGGCGCCGCGCTGCCCGCCCCGGCCGCTGCCGAGTGACGGGCTGATATCCTGAGGGGCCAGTCTGGAAGACGGGCGGGCTATGGGACGGGGGCTTCTGCTATGATGCGGCGGCCCCTTCCCCTGCCCGCCTTTTTCATGCCTGTTGCCAGACGCCTCCGCACCATCGGTCTTCTGCTGCCGGCGCTCGCCGGTCTGGCGCTGCTTGCCGGTGTGGTGGGCTTCCGGGTCAGCGAGGGGATGGGGCTCGCCGCCTTACAGGAGACCGGGCACCACCGCCTCGACCTCTATGCCGAGAGTCTGGAACGCGAGATCGACAAATACGCCTATTTCCCGGCAACGCTGGGGCTGGAGCGCGACGTCCTCGACCTCGTCACCGGCCGGGCGCCGCTGGCCTGGGGGCTGAACCGCTATCTGGAGCGGCTGAACGAGCGGGCCGGCACCCTGTCGATCTATGTGCTGAACCGCCAGGGCCGGGTGCTGGCCGCCAGCAACTGGAACCGTCCCGACAGCTTCATCGGCGAGGATCTGTCCTACCGCCCCTATTTCGTCGAGGCCGCCGCCGGCCGCCAGGGCCGCTTCTTCGGCGTCGGCACCACGCGGGGCCAAGCCGGCTATTACCTGTCCTCGCCCCTGGCGGAGGATGGCGCCATCGTCGGCGTCGCGGTGGTGAAGGTCAGCCTGGAGCAGTTGGAACAAAGCTGGTCGACGGTGGAGGCGCCGGTGCTGGTCACCGACGAGAACGGCGTGGTGATCCTCGCCTCCGTCCCCTCCTGGAAATTCACCACCCTGCGGCCGATGGACGAGCCGACCCGCCGCCATTTCGACCAGACCCTGCAATACAACGCCCGTCCGCTGCCGCCGCTGGGCCTGAAGCCGGTCAGCCGGATCGCCGACGATGCCGAATTGGTCCGCCTGCCCCGCCCGGCCGAGGGACAGCTTGAGGAGACGGTCTTCCCGGTCTCCGGCGGCTTCCTGGCCCAGACCGCGCCGCTGCACGGCACCGGCTGGACGATGACCGTGCTGTCGCCGGTGGCGCAGGTGACCGGCATGGCCTGGACCCGTGCCGCGCTCGCCGCGGTGGGCAGCGCCTTCCTCGGCATTCTGCTGCTGATGTGGGTGCAGCGCCGCCGCCACCTGCACGACCTTGAACGCAAGGTGGAGGAGCGCACACGCAACCTGCGCGCCGCCCAGGACGAGCTTGTCCATGCCGGCAAGCTGGCGGTGATCGGCCAACTCTCCGCCGGTCTGGCGCATGAGCTGAACCAGCCGCTGGCGGCGCTGCGCACCCTGTCCGGCAACAGCGTCAAGTTCCTCCAGCGCGGCAATCTGGACGCGGCGCAAGGCAATCTGGAGCGTATCGCAAGTCTGGTCGACGCCATGGGCGCCCTGACCAGCCAGCTGAAATCCTTCGCCCGCAAATCCTCCGGCGCCCCCCGCCCGGTGGCGGTGCGCCGGCCGATCGACAACGCGCTGTTCCTGCTGGATCAGCGGCTGCGGCGGTCCGGCGTGACCGTTCACCTCGATGTGCCGGAGGATGTCGCGGCCCTCTGCGACCCCAACCGGCTGGAGCAGGTGCTGGTTAATCTGGTTGCCAACAGCCTGGACGCGCTGGCCGGGCGCAAGGACGGTAGGCTGGCGCTCACCGCCCGGACGGAGGATGGGCGGGTCCGCATCCAGGTGGCCGACAACGGCCCCGGCCTGCCCGCCGACGTCCTTCCCCGCCTGTTCGAGCCCTTCTTCACCACCAAGGAGGCGGCGAAGGACGGAGCGAAGGAGGGCGGCGGGCTCGGCTTGGGGCTTGCCATCTCGGCCGGGATCGTGCGTGACTTCGGCGGCGCCCTGACCGGGGCGAACGGCGCGGATGGCGGAGCGGTCTTCACCGTCGACCTTCCCGCCGCCGCCCTGCCCACCGACCCGACCGCCATCCAGGCCGGAGAGTTTCCATGTCCGACGCTGCCGCCAACGCTCTGAAGGTCCTCATCGTCGAGGATGACCCGAATGTCAGCCTCGGCTGCCAGCAGGCTTTGGAGCTGGAGGACATCCCGACCCAGGCGGTGGACAGCGCGGAGAAGGCCCGCCGGCTGGTGGCCGAGGGCTTCCCCGGCATCGTCGTCACCGACATCCGCCTGCCGGGCATGGATGGGATGGCGCTGCTGGCCGAACTGCTGGCAAGCGACCCGGACCTGCCGGTGGTGCTGATGACCGGCCACGGCGACGTGGCGATGGCGGTGCAGGCGATGAAGCTGGGCGCCCACGACTTCATCGAGAAACCCTTCTCCCCCGACTATCTGGTCGAGGTGGTGCGCCGCGCCCTGGAAAAGCGCCGCCTGACGCTGGAGGTGCGCGACCTGCGCGCCCGCCTGCAGAACCGCGACAGCATCGAGGCGCGGCTGGTCGGCGGATCGCCGCAGATGGTGCGGGTGCGCCGGCTGATCGGTGAACTCGCCAACTCCGCCGCCGACGTGCTGATCCATGGCGAGACCGGCTCCGGCAAGGAGCTGGCCGCCCGCTGTCTGCACGACGCCAGCCCGCGCCGCGGCGGCAACTTTGTCGCCATCAACTGCGGCGGCCTGCCGGAAAGCCTGATCGACAGCGAGATCTTCGGCCACGAGGCCGGCGCCTTCACCGGGGCCGGCAAGCGCCGCATCGGCAAGGTGGAGCACGCCAATGGCGGCACCCTGTTCCTCGACGAGATCGAGAGCATGCCGATGCCGGTGCAGATCAAGTTCCTGCGCGTGCTTCAGGAGCGCACGCTGGAACGGCTCGGCTCCAACACCCCCGTTCCTGTCGATTGCCGGGTGATCGCCGCGACCAAGGTGGACTTGCGCGAACTGGCCGATCGCGGGCAATTCCGCGCCGACCTCTATTACCGCCTGAACGTCGCCAACCTGCCCTTGCCGCCCCTGCGCGACCGGCGCGAGGACATCCCCCTGCTCTTCGAACAGTTCACCCTGCAGGCCGCCGCCCGCCACGGCCGCCCGGTCCCGCCGCCGGATGCCGAGCGCATGCGCCGCCTGATGGCCTATGACTGGCCGGGCAACGTACGCGAGCTGCACAATGTCGCCGACCGCTGCGTGTTGGGAATCGAACAGGGCTTCCCGCCCTTCGCCACCGTCCATCCCGCAGCCGGTCGCCCGCTGGCCGAGGCGGTGGAGGCCTTCGAGCGCGCGTTGATCGCCGACACCCTGCGCCGCACCAACCACAGCCTCGCCCGCGCCGCGGAAGAACTGCAGATCGCCAAGACCACGCTGCACGACAAGATCAGGAAATATGGGCTGTCGTGAAGCCGGTGCTCATAAAGAATCCGATGTGAATAACGCTCATCTGGATTCCATCAGCAGTGAAACCAAGCGTTCGTCGCCGGTCGAGAAGTCGACTAGCTCTTTCCGCCCTCCCGGATATTCCTTGATGACGCAGCCCGGCGGCGTGTCGTCCCGGGTATAGTAGACCGGAACACCGGCACGGAGCACCCGCCGCATTTCCGTCCCGTCATCCTGCTCCAGTTGGGATTCGAACAGACGTTCCTGCTCGGGCGTCATCCTGTCCAGCATGCCGGGGGTCAAGTCCATCGATTGCTTATCCAATCCGGTCCTTCACTGATATTGAACAGTAGGACCGTTGCGGCGGGATGACAAAGCACATTGTGAAAAGGCTGCGCCCTCCCATTGAATGGAAGGGCGCAGCGCGAGTCAGGCGGCGGTGCCGAGATGGGCGCCGTCGGTGCCATGGTCATGCATCTGTCCATGGCCGTGGTCGAGGTGCAGCGACTGGACGGTGTCGGCGAATTCGTCGACCGCCGCGACCACGTCGGCGTTGCCGGTGACCGTGCTGTCGGCCGCGGCATAATGGTTCAGGAAATGCTGCCAGAGGGCACTGCCGCTGTCGGCCGCGGCCTGACCGCCGGCGGCATCCGTCGAGCCCGTGGTGCCGGAGCCGTCATGCTGAGCGATCAGACGGTCGTGCCAATGCGGGGTATCGCCGGTCTTGGCGTCGTCCGTCGCCGTGGAGGTGTTTTCCGTGGCGGTGGAGGTGCCGGTGGAGGGCTTGGCGTCCGCCGTCGTGTCGGTCGTCCCGGCATGGCCGGAATTATGGCCGGAGGCGTCGGTCAGGTGCTCCTGGTGCAGCACGGCGCGAACCTGCTGCAGCACGCCTTGAACGGTGGCGGTGGTTTCGCCGGTGGCGTCGGCCAGAACCTTCACCAGCGGACCGGCCGGCGGCTGGTGCGTGGACGAGTCGGCGGTCTTATGGCTGGCCGCATCGGTGGGCGTCTTGTCGGTCGAGGCAGTATCCGTGGCTGCCGAATCCGTGGCCGCCTTGTCCGTACCTGTCGTGTCGGTCGTGCTGCCGGTCGTGCCGGTCTTGGCCTCGGCAATGGCGTGTTCTACCGCGACATAGGCAGCCTTCAGTTCGGCGATGGCGCTGTCGGACAGCGTCGGCGTGCCATGCTGGGCGGTGGTGTCGGTGGTGCCGCCGGTGGAGGCGTCGCTCTGGGTGTCCTGGTGCAGAGGCTGGTGGGCTCGGAACTCGGCAACTGCGCTGTCGGAGGTCGCGACGGAAGAGGTCGGGCCGGTGGCAGCCTTGGACATCACGGACTTGAGCGAATCAGTGGCGAAGTTGTTAGCCATAAGTAGTCTCCAAACATTTCAGCTGATTGCCATCCGGATTTTCAGCACCAATATTTCCGGCGCAACCGGACGGCTACCGGCCGTCATCATCGACGGCGTTCAGCTCTCGTCTGCAGTCCTCATCGGACCACACGGAGACAATAGGCGGCGACTTTATGCGAAATGAACCGGATTCTGTCCTGTACCCACTCTTTGCCACCGCTTGTGACGATGAGTGGTCATTTGGGAGTCATGAAGCGGTTATTTATGAATTTTAGTTCATACTCTTCAGCAACGACACACGTCCTCACCAGTGATACGTGCGGAACCGGGATTCCTGCGCGGAAAATTCCCGGCCCCACGTTGGTCACATCCTCACCCGGGGATCACCCCCGCAGCGCAGCTTCGATTCCGGCGGCGATGCCCAGCAGGCTGCGGTCGCTGCCGCGCCGCCCCATCGCCATCAGCCCGACCGGCAGGCCGTCGGTCGGCACCGGCAGGGAAATGCCCGGCAGGTCGACCAGGTTGGCGACGCGGGTGTTGCGCAGCAGCGCCAGATTGACGCGGTGGAAGGCCGCATCCTCCAGCACGTCGGCAATGGCGGGCGCGGTCATCGGCACGGTGGGCAGCAGCAGGACCGGATGGCGGGTCAGCCGCTCGTCCATCAGCCGGATCAGTTCGGCGCGCCGGCGCAGCATGCGGACATAATCGGCGGCAGGCGCCTTGCCGCCGGCCTCGATCCGCGCGCGGGTCTTCGGATCGATGCCGTCGAGCGCCGTGATGCCGAGATCGGCCAGCGTCGCCGCCAGCTCGATGGCGGTGAAGACGCCGATGCGGTCCAACTCCGCCAGCGCCTCCAATTCCGCCTCGATGGAGCCATCCGCGATGTGGGCGCCGGCCGCGCGCAGCCGGTCCAGCGCCGCCTCGAACGCAGCGGCGACCGCAGGCTCGACGCCGTCGAACAATCGCCCGCGCGGCACCAGGAAGGACTGTCCGGCAACCAGCAGCGCGGCCAGTGGCGCCATGTCGCCGTCGGAAAGCACGCTGTCCAGCAAGGCCGCATCGGCAACGGTCGCGGCAATCGGCCCGATGACGTCCAGCGTCGGCGACAAGGGGAAAGCCCCTTCGGCCGGCAGGCGCCCGGCGGACGGCTTGAAGCCGACGGCGCCGGACAGCGCTGCCGGAATGCGCAGCGAGCCGCCGGTGTCGCTGCCCAGCGCGATCTCCGCCATGCCGTCGGCCACCGAGATCACCGCCCCGGAGGAGGAGCCGCCCGGCACCCGCGAGCGGTCATGCGGATTGCCGGGATTGCCGTAATGGGGGTTGATGCCGACGGCGGAAAAGGCGAATTCCGTCATGTGGGTCCGGCCGACGATGACCGCGCCCGCCGCCCGCAGCCGGGCCACCGCCCGGGCGTCGCGCGCCGCAGCCGGCCGGCCGCGCAGGATGGCGGACCCGGCCGCCGTGGTGTCGCCCGCCACGTCGAACAGCGTCTTGACCGAGACGATGCGCCCATCGAGCGGCCCCAGCGGCCGGCCCTGTGCGGCGCGGTGGTCACTGGCCATTGCGGCGGCGCGCGCCTCCTCCGCATAGACTTCGGTGAATACCAGGGAGCCCTGCTGCTCCGGATCGGCAATCCGGGAGAGGGCCGCCTCCAGCCGGTCGGAAGCGGAAGAGCGGGCGGTGGGCGACACGGACATGGCAGCCTCCTGACGGGACATGGGACGACGTGCGCATCGGCGGTGCGCGCCATCGCATGTGCCACATCGGCGCCGGATTGGCGACCTCGATGATGGCGGCGGGACGGAGGCCGTGGCGAATGCCGCGGCCCCCGCCCCAGGCCACATCACGCCGCGGCGGCGTTTGCCTGGACGACCGAGCGGGAGAAGCTGCGGCGGCCGCCGACCGCCACGGGGGCCGCACCGGCGACCGTCACGCGGCGGACGACGCGCGGCTGGTCGTCATAGTCGTCGACGGCGCGGTGCTGGGTGGTGCGGTTGTCCCACACGGCCACGTCGCCGGGGCTCCAGCGCCAGCGCACCACATTCTCCGGCCGGGTGGCGTGACCCTGGAACAGATCCAGCAGCAGGCGGGAATCGGTGCTGGTCAAGCCGGCGATCCTCTGAGCGAAATGGCCGAGAATGAGCGCCTTCACGCCGCTTTCCGAATGAACATGGACCAGCGGATGCTCCGTCTCATAGCGGGTGGAGGTGAAGACGGTCTGGTAGCGATGCAGCGCCTGCTCCGACCGGTTCTGGCGGTCGCCGACATAATCGTAGACGTTGGAGTGCACCACCCACAGCTTCTCCGCCAGTTCGCGCAGCGGCTCCGGCAGTTCGTTGTAGGCGGACACGTTGTCGGCCCACATGGTGTCACCGCCGCGCCCGGGCGCCACGACGCTGCGCAGGATGGAAATGGACGGGTAATCCGGCACGAAGGTGACGTCGGCATGCCAGGAGCTGGCGCGCTCGCCCCGGCTGCCGTCGACGTCCAGCACATGCTCCGTCCCGGCCAGCGACGGCACGGTGGGGTGGGAAACCAGATCGCCGAACAGCCGGCCGAAGGCCTCCTGCTCGGCCTCGTCCAGATGGGTCTGGCCGCGGAAGAACAGGACCTTGTGCTCGGTCAGCGCCTGCCGGATGGCGTGGACGGTGGCGGGCTGCAGGTCGCCGGACAGGCGGAAGCCATGCACCTCCGCGCCGATGCGCCCGCCGATGGGACGGATGTCGAGGCCGAAGCCGGCCGGCGAGGTCTCGGAACGGGTGGCGATGTCGGCGGTCAGAGTCGTCATGATGAGATGATCCTTGGTTGGTTGTCGGACTTGTGATTGGGCGGGAATTACGCGGGTCAGGCGGCTCGCCGGACGGGCGTCTGTGCATGTCCGGCGCCGAGTTCGGCCAGCACGGCCTCGCGCAGGCGGACGAAGGTCGGATCGGCGCGATCGTGCCCATGGCCATGGTGCGGGCTGCCGCTGCCATCCTCCGCCGCAGGCAGGCGGCCGGACGGGATGATGCTGGCGATCCGGCCGGGACGCGGGTGCATGACCACCACGCGGTCGCCCAGATACAGCGCCTCCTCCACGTCGTGGGTGACGAGGATGGCGGTGATGCCCTCCGCCCGGACGATGCGCAGAAGTTCGGCTTGCAAGTGGCTGCGGGTCAGCGCGTCGAGCGCGCCGAAGGGCTCGTCAAGCAGCAGGATGCGCGGGTGGTTGACCAGGGCGCGGGCGATGGCGACCCGCTGCGACATGCCGCCGGACAACTGCGATGGATAGGCCCCGGCAAAGGCGCCCAGCCCCACCAGCTCCAGATGCTCCCGCACCAGACGGCGCTTGTCCGCAGCGGGACGGTTCGATTTCAGCAGACCCAGCGCGACATTCTCCTCGGCCGTCAGCCAGGGGAACAGGCGGTGTTCCTGGAAGACGATGGCGCGGTCCAGACCCGGGCCGGCGATGGGACGGCCGTCCAGACGGATGTCGCCGTCGAACTGCCGCTCCAGCCCGACGATCAGGCGCAGCAGGGTCGACTTGCCGCAGCCGGACGCGCCGACGATGGAGACGAACTCACCCGGCGCCACCGACAGGTCGATGTCCTGCAAGGCGGTGAACGGAGTGCCGGACACGCGATAGCGCTTGGTCAGTCCGCGGATCTCCAGCGCGCCGCGTGCCGTGGCGTGGTGGATGGAGTGATGGCTTGGTCGAATGATGTCGGCCATGACGGGAACGCTCCTTATCAGGCTCAGGGACTTAAGCTCGGCGGCGCCAGCGCAGGGCGCGCGCTTCCAGCCGGGTGGCAAGGGTGTTGAGGGCGAGGCCGATCAGCCCCAGCAGCAGGACGCCGAGCAGGACGAGGTCCATGTGGAAATGCTCGCGCCCTTCGGTCATCAGCCCGCCGATGCCCGGACCGACGGTCATGAAATATTCGGCGCCGACGGTGGCGAGCCAGGCATTGATCAGGCCCAGATGCAGCCCGGCGAAGATGGCGGGCAGCGCCGCCGGCAGCGTGACCAGCCGCAAGGTCCGCCAGCGGCCGAACTCCAGCACGCGGGCGACCTCCGCCAGCTTTGGCGGCGCGGCGCGGGCACCTTCCCATGTGTTGACCACGACGGGCGTGAAGGCGGCGAGCGCGATGAAGGCGATCTTCGCCTCCTCCCCCACTCCGAACCACACCGAGATCAGCGGGATCCAGGCGAAGATCGCGATCTGCTTGACGGCGTTGAAGCTGGGCCCGATCAGCCGGTCGGCCAGCCGCGACAGGCCGAGCAGCAATCCGACCAGGATCCCGGCAAGGCTGCCGATGGTGAAGCCGGCGATGTCGCGGGCCAGGCTGGCCGCCACATCGACGGCAAGCCGCCCCTCGGCCAGCTCCTGCCCCGCACGCCCGGCGACGGTCAGCAGCGACGGCAGAAGGTTCGGATCGACAAGGCCGCTGCGGCTGGCGGCTTCCCACCCGGCCAGCAGGGCCAGCACGGGAATCAGACCATGGAGACGGCGCGAGACGCGGGATGCGGCGGGATGGTCGAGCGTGCTCATGATCCGGCCAGCTCCCAGCGTTGCAGGCGGCGCTCGACCCGGGAAAGGGTCCAGTCCAGTGCAAAGCCGATCAGCCCGACCACCAGCATCGCGGCGATCACCATGTCCAGCTGGAACAGCTGGCGGCCCCACACCATCAGGTATCCCAGGCCTTCCGACGAGGCGAGCAGCTCCACCGCCACCAGCGCCAGCCACGCGCTGGTCAGGCCATAGCGGATGCCGGTGAAGATCGACGGCACCGCCGCCGGCAGGACGATCCGCGTTAGCGTCGCCCAGGGGCCGAAGGTCAGGACCGACCCGACCTCGCGCAGGCTGTCGGGAACGTTGCGGATGCCCTTGTGGGTGTTCAGCGCCACGGGGATCAGGGCCGCCTTGGCGATGATGAGCAGCTTCAGCCCCTCGTCGATGCCGACCAGCAGCATCAGAACCGGGATCCAGCCCAATGGCGGCACCTGGGCCAGCGCGGTGAAGAGCGGCTCGACGGTCCAGCGCACCCGCCGTGACAAGCCCATGGCGATGCCCAGCAACAACCCCGCCGCTCCGCCGAGCGCGAAGCCCTCCACCACGCGCAGCAGGCTGATGCGGGTGTGGAACCACAGGTCGCCGCTGTCGGCGAGATCGGCCAGCGTGGCGGCCACCTGATCCGGTGCCGGCAGGATCTGGGCCGGCAGCCAGCCGAAATGCGACGACAGCGTCCACATTCCCAGCAGGGCCGCCGGGAAGACCAGGGCCGAAAGGGCGGTCAGCATGGGCCGCAGGACGGCGGCGGCCGGCTCCGGGTTACCATCATCCACCCGCAGGTCGAGGCGTCCGTTGCCGGCGATCCGGGCGGCTTCATAGGCGCCGCGGCTCAGTTCGAGGTTCGTCATGGGGCGAACTCCTCCGATCGGTGGGGCGTTACTTCGCCGCCGTCTGCTGATGCCCCTTGGCGTCGTAGCGCTTCCAGGTGCCGGCCAGCCCCAGCTCGGCCACGGCGCGGTCGACATAGGCGGGCTCGAACCAGCCGTCGATCTGCACGTCGCTGCGCACCAGCCGGTAGCCCTTGGCCCGTTCCGCCTGATCGCGGTAGGCGGCGACGAGGAAGTCGTCGATCAGCGGGCTGTTGCGGTAGCCCAGCGCCTGTCCTTCGAAATCGGCGCGGAAGGTCTCGGCCGGAACGCCGGACTTGGCCCATTCCCCGAACAGCGCCTCGCGGTTGGCCTCGTCCGACGCCCAGGCCGCCGCCTTCACCAGCGCCTTCACCACGCGGTAGGTGATATCGGGATGCGCCTTCTCGAACGCCTCCGTCACCAGCAGGTGGGAATGGCGGGTGAAGGTCGGGTCGTCGCCGCGGGTGCTGTAGACGACCTTGGCGACGCCCTGGCCGTCGAGCGCCAGATAATCGGCCTGCCCGAACGCCGCGTCGATGTCGCCGGTGGCGAGTGCGGCCGTGGCAGTGGCGAAGTCCATGTTGATGAATTTCACGTCGCGCTCGGTCAGGCCATGGGCGGCCAGCACCTTGTCGGTCGCCAGCTGCAGGTTGGTGCCGCGGAACTGCGCCACCTTGCGGCCTTTCAGGTCGGCGATGGACCGGATGCCCGCCTTCGGCGTCACCGCCAGATAAAGGTTCGACCGCAGGCCGCTCGCCGCCAGAATCCTGGTCTTCAGCCCGTTCGATCGGCCGACCAGCGACGGCAGGTCGCCTTGCAGGGCGAAATCGAGCTGATCGTTGGCGATCGCCTCGTTCACTGCGGGACCGGCGCCCTTGAAGAAGGACCAGTCGAGTTTGACGTCGGGGTCGTTCCTGAACTCCTCCGCCAGGATTCCCCTGGAATGCAGGATTGCCGCGGTGTTGCCGCTGCCGAACTGGCGGTTGCCCACCCCGACCTGGGCGAAGCCGAAGCGGATGGTGACCGGTTCGGCCACGGCGCTTCCGGCGACGGTGACGGCCGTCAGCACGGCGGCAGCGGCCAGGACCGAGCGGGCGATCCGTTTTGTGAATTGTTTCATGGACTGACCACCTTTAAATCGGTGCAGGTCTCCCGGTGCGGCGCAAAGGATCGCGCACGCCGTCACGGCAAAAGCCGGGGGTAAGCACAGCCACGGAATGCGGGGCTGCGTCCGGGAACCGGGAAGGATTGGATCGGCGGGGCGCCCGGCGTCAGGCGCTCACCATCAGGCCCGTTGCGTCAGGCGCGACAGGTACAGCGCGCCATCGGCCCGGCTGGAGCGACAGGCGGCATGATGGAAAACTGGAATGCGACCATGGACATATCCGGTCACTCCTTCGACGAATCCACGATCGGGATCGTGGCGCTTTAGCGTTTGGTGACGCGGCGCAAGCTGCGATTCAAATTGCCGCGGCGGCTCCGGAAGCGGGCTCACCCCTATTCTCTACAGTTTTGGTGGACTATGAGTCAACGTGGAAAAACCGATCTGTGTGAAAATAAACTGAATCCTACTTTGGTAATGGTATTTGCCGTTCGGCCGATGGCGCGTGTCCGGACCCTGTGATATGCAGGAGAGAACGAAGCGGACCGAGCAGACACACGGCCGACGCGAAACCCCGCACCCGATCACGGATTGACGGACCTGGGGAGCAGCCGCCAACGGCCGGCCTTTTCCGGAATGACTCACGGAAGGACGGACTTCGATGCCTGCAACGCCTCACTTCCATCCGCCCGGTGGCAGCGCGCCGGACAGTTTCCACCAACCCCGCCAGATCGCTGTCGTCGGCGCCGGCTTCACCGGCAGCCTGCTGGCGGCCCATCTGCTGCGCGGTGCCCGGGCGCCGCTGGTGGTCCATCTGATCGAATACGGCCACCGGCCGGGTACCGGCGTCGCCTATTCGACCCCGAACGGCACGCATGTGCTGAACGTCCGCGCCTACAACATGAGCGCCTATCCCGACGACCCGCGCCATTTTCTGCGCTGGCTGTGGAGCCGGGCGGATGGGCAGGTGCCGGACCAGCCGCCCAGCGGCCATGCCTTCGTCTCCCGCGCGCTGTATGGCGCCTACATCCAGGATGTCCTGGCGGAGGCACAGGCAGAGGCTCCCGCCCATGCCCGCCTGAACCAGATCCGCGGCGAGGCGGTGGACGTTCGCACCGAAACCTCCTCCGGCAACCGGCCGGCGGTGCATGTCCGCCTCGGCGACGGACGGGTGGTCAGCGCCGACACGGCGGCCCTGTGCATCGGCAATTTCCCGCCCTCTCCACCCTGTCTGGCATCCCCGACGGCGGCGGAGGCCTTCGCGTCGGAGCGCTTCATCGGCGACCCGTGGGATGCCGCCGCCATCGCCAGGATCGACGGGCAAGCCGCCGTCGCGATCCTCGGCACCGGCCTGACCATGGTGGACACGGTTCTGACGCTGCTCGACCAGGGGCACCGCGGTCCGATCACCGCCGTGTCGCGCCGCGGCCTGCTGCCGCTGCGGCATGAGGAGACGCGGCCCTACACCTCGTTCCTCCATCCCGACGTGCTGCCCAGCACGGTTCTGGACGTGCTGATCGCCCTGAAGGCCGACGCGCGGCGGGCCTCGGCTGCCGGCTATGACTGGCGGTCGGCCTTCGACGCGCTGCGGCCTCACCACCACCGGATTTGGGCGCATCTGCCGATGGAGGAACGCCAGCGCTTCCTCCGCCACGCCCGCCCCTTCTGGGAGGTGCACCGCCACCGCATGGCGCCGCAGGTCGCCGACCGCATCGCCGCCGCCCGTGCCGGCGGTCAATTGAGCATCCTGCCCGGCCGCTTGAAGGACGCGGCCCTCACCGCCGATGGGTTGGAGCTGACCGTCGTCGAGCGCGGCGGCGGAAGGGAGCGGCTGCTGACGGCGGGCGCGCTGATCAACGCCACCGGCACCAACTGCGACTACACCCGCATCCGCCATCCCCTGGTGCGCTCGCTGCTCGACCGTGGCATTGCGCGGCCGGATGCGTTGCGGCTGGGGCTGGACGTGACGGAAGGCGGTGCGGTGATCGCCGCCGACGGCACCCCCTCCCCGCGCCTGCTCGCCTTTGGTCCGGTCGCCAAGGCCCCCTTCTGGGAGATGACCGCCGTGCCGGAACTGCGCAGCCAATGCGCCGAAGCCGCCCGCCGGATTCTGGACGGGCTGGATGCCGGAACGATGGCCGGCCAAGCGGCTCTGCCCGGCATGACGGCGCCTGAGTTCCCGGAACCGCGACGGGTTTGAGCGGACGGAAGGGCCACCGGCGAGCTGCTCGGCACTGTCCGCCACGGATAAAGCCGGGCGATTGGGCAAAGCATGAAAAAGCCCCGGCCTCATCGGAGGACCGGGGCTTTTCGTCAGACCGGCTTCCTCGGCCCGGCGCTCAGACCCGCAATCCCGCCGATGCGTTCAGCGAGTCCTGGATCTCGCCCGCCAACTGGTCGGCGATCGGGCCGACGATGACCTGGACCGAGTTGGCCGTCGGCTTCACCACGCCGCGCGCACCGATCCGCTTCAACGCCGCCTCGTCGATGCGGCCGGCATCGGCGACGCTCAGGCGCAGGCGGGTGGTGCAGGCCTCCACCGAGCGCAGGTTGCCGGCCCCGCCCAGTGCGGCGACATAGGCGCCGGCCCGGTCGCTGGTCACCGCGACCGGCGCGGCGGCGGGACGGACGCCCTCGGCGGCCGGCGCCTGACCGGCGGGAACGGCGACATCGTCGCGGCCCAGCGTCTTCAGATCGAAGCGCTGGATGACGAAGCGGAACAGCCCGTAATAGACGGCGAAGTACACCGCCCCCACCGGCAGAAGCAGGATCGGGTTGGTCGCCTTGCCGTAATTCAGCACATAGTCGAACAGCCCGGCCGAGAAACCGAAGCCGAGTTTCACGTTCAGCACGTCCATCAGCACCATCGACAGGCCGGTCAGCACGGCATGGACGGCGAACAGCACCGGCGCCAGGAACATGAAGGCGAATTCCACCGGCTCCGTCACGCCGGTCAGGAAGGCGGTCAGCGCCATCGACAGCAGCACGCCGCCGACCGCGGCGCGGTTCTCCGGCTTGGCGGTGTGGTACATGGCGAGGCAGGCGGCCGGCAGGCCGAACATCATCACCGGGAAAAAGCCCGCCATGAAGGCGCCGGCTGTCGGATCGCCCTTGAAGAAGCGGTTCAGGTCGCCGGTGACGCCCTGGTAATCACCCAGCAGGAACCACGCGATGTTGTTGATGATGTGGTGCAGGCCGGTGATGATCAGGATGCGGTTCAGCACGCCGTACAGGAACAGGCCGAACTCGCCCAGCCCAAGCACGCCGGTGGTCAGCGCGCTCAAGCCCGAATCGACGATGGGCCAGCCATAGCCGAAGACCAGCGCGATCCCCAGCGCCGCCAGACCGGTGACGATGGGCACGAAGCGCCGCCCGCCGAAGAAGGCGAGATAGTCCGGCAGCTTGATGTCCTTGTATTTGTTGTAGAGCTGGCCGGCGATGATGCCGATCAGGATGCCGACCGGAATGCTGATGCGGCTCGACATCTTCGCCACCAGTTCGGGCGCGACGCCGCTCAGCACCACGGCACCCTTCACCGCCACGAAATACCCCACCGCGCCGGCCAGACCCGCGGCTCCGTGGTTCTCCCGCGCGAAGCCGATGGCGATGCCGACGGCGAACAGGACGCCCAGGTTGGAGAAGACGGCGTCGCCCGCCGCGGCGATGAAGGCGATGTTCAGCAGGTCGGGCTGGCCGATGCGCAGCAGCAGCCCGGCGATGGGCAGCACGGCGATCGGCAGCATCAGCGCCCGCCCAAGCCTCTGGACGCCCGAGAAGCGGTCGCCCGGCAAACGATCAGCAGACATTCGGACGTCTCCCAGTGAAGCGGGCTCCGGCCTCAGGGTGCCGGGCCTGTCGTGTTGGTCATTATCAAGTGGTTGATTTGGCACGCTCCATCGCCCGGCGCAGGTTGCCGCCGGTCTCGGTCAGCAGCCGGTCGATGTCGGCCCCATCCAGCCCGGCCAGCCCCAGCACGGCGCGGCGCACATCGCCATGCCGCTCCAGCGCCGCACCGGCAGCATCCTCGTCGACGCCGGCGATGCGGGCGACCATGACGGTGCAGCGGCGGCGGAGCTTGGCGTTCTCCGGCCGGACATTGATCATCAGGTTGTCGTAGACGTTGCCGAGCGCCGTCATGACGCCGGTCGAAAACAGGTTCAGCACCACCTTCTGTGCCGTCCCGGCACCGAGCCGGGTGGAGCCGGCGATCACCTCCGCCCCCGTCGCGGTCAGCACCGGATGCTCCACCGCTTCCAGCAGGGGCGAGCCGGCGCTGCTGGCGATGCCCATGGTCAGCGCCCCCGCCTCCCGCGCGGCGCGCAGGACGCCGACGGTGTAGGCGCTGGCCCCGCTGGCCGACAGCCCGACGACCACATCGGCGGCGGAAATCCCCGCCCGGCCGGCATCGGCGCGCCCGGCCCCCTCGTCATCCTCCGCCGCCCCGGCCAGCCCGCGCGACAGATCGAGCCCCCCGGCGATCAGCAGCACCAGACGATCCGCCGGCCAATCGAAGGTCGGCCCCAGATCCAGCCCGTCGAGCGCCGCCACCATCGCCGACGACCCCGCACCCGCATAGACGAGCCGCCCGTTCCCGCCCGATAGCCGCCCGGCCGCGGCCTCCACGGCGGCGGCGACCAGGGGCAATGCCGGAACGCAAGATGCCAGCGCCCGCGTCTGCCCTTCCCAAAGCGCCGTCATCAGTTCGGCGGCCGGCCACACGTCCAGCCGGCTGTACCGGTTCGCCGCATCCTCGGTGCCGCTTGCCATTCCCCGGCTCCGCTGTCGCTCCGGCACATGGACCGGAGATTGGTGATGTCTGGTTGGTGGTATTAGATTGGACTGTATGCGCAGAATACCAAAATCCGGACATTCCGCAATCTGAAACTGGTCACAATCGTGCGCGGCACCGCGGGCTGCCGCCCGGGCCTGTTGCCCAAAGGCCTTTCAGTGGTATCATGCCGGTCCCGGAGCACTGGAGTGGTTGCCGATGTCCAACGCCGCCCCCGCGGCCCCGTTCGACCCCGCCGCCCTGTCGGATGCGCTGCCCCTGCCGCTCTATCTGCAGTTGGCGCGGCATCTGCGGACGCTGATCGTCGAGGGCCGGCTGACCGACCAGGACGCCCTGCCCGGCGAACGGGAACTGGCGGAAGTCTTTGGCGTGTCGCGCGTCACCGTGCGCAAGGCACTGCGCGAACTGATTGCGGAGGGGCTGCTGCACCAGCGCCAGGGCGCCGGCACCTTCATCAACCGCAGCCCCCATGTGGAACAGCGGCTGTCCGCCCTGACCAGTTTCACCGAGGATATCGGCGGGCGCGGCCTGAAGCCGGATTCCCGCTGGCTCAGCCGCTCCGTCGCCACCGCGACCCCGGAGGAGGCGATGGCGCTGGGTCTGCGGCCGGGGGCGGAGGTGGTGCGGCTGCACCGGCTGCGGCTGGCCGACGGCACCCCGCTCGCCATCGAACTCAGCGCTCTGCCGACCAGTTTCCTGCCCGACCCGGATCTGGTGCAGGGATCCCTGTACGAGACTTTGCGCGCGCGCGGCTTCCCCCCCTTCCGGGCGCTGCAACGCTTGTCTGCCATTCGCCTGCCGACGGATCAGGCGACGCTTCTGGGGGTTCCGGACGGCGCCCCCGCCCTCTACATTGAGCGCCGCACCTTCCTGGAGAACGGAACCCCGCTGGAGTTCGTCCGTTCCCACTACCGCGGCGACGCCTATGACTTCGTCGTGGAGCTGTCGCTGGTCTGATCCCCCCGGACCATTCCGTTCCCTGCAAGAAAATCCTGACGAGAGCGCGCGATGAAGCCTGCCCTTGATACCCCGTTCCGTGTCCGCGCCATCCTGTTCGACATGGACGGCACCCTGATCGACACCAAGGGTCCCGTGGAGCGCTCCTGGCGCAGTTGGGCCGCCCGGCACGATCTGGACCCCGACGCGATCCTGGCCGTCTGCCATGGCGTCCGCAGCATCGAAACCGTCCGCCGCTTCGCCCCCGCCGGCGCCGACATCGAGGAAGAGGTCCGGCTGGTGGAAGACTGCTACACCAACGACACCGAGGGGGTGCGCGCCGTCCCCGGCGCGCTGGAGATTCTGCAGTCCTTGCCGCGCCACCGCTGGGCGGTGGTGACTTCGGCTCCGCAGGACATGGCGAGGAAGCGCATCGCCCAGGCCGGCCTGCCCCTGCCCGACCTGCTGATCGGCGCCGACATGGTCGCCCACGGCAAGCCCCACCCCGAAGGCTACCGCACCGCCGCCGAAAAGCTGGGCTTCGACCCGCGCGAGACCGTGGTGTTCGAGGACGCCCCGGCGGGTCTGGAGGCCGGCCATGCCGCCGGCGCCCTGGTGATCGCGCTGACCACGACGCTGCCGGCGCATGAGCTGGACGGCAACCTTTGCCTGCCCGACCTGACGGCTCTGCGGGTGCGGGTGGAGGAGGACGGGCTGGAGATCGTGGCGGTGGGCTGACGTGTCCTTGAAGTTCCGGCTGTCGATTGCCCTCACCCTAACCCTCCCCCGCTGGGCGGGGGAGGGGATAAGCACTTAATCGGAAAGGCGACGGCAGTCCCTCCCCCGCTCAGCGGGGGAGGCTAGGTGGGGGCAGTCGAAGCCGACACCTCACACCCCCCGCCACTCTCCCTCCACCCAAGTCCCCTTCACCGTCAAATCCGCCCGCAGCAGCACCAGATCGGCCCGCCAGCCCGGCACGATCCGTCCGCGTTCGCCGTCCATCCCCAAAAACTCCGCCGGATAGAGCGACGCCATCCGCAACGACTCCTCCAGAGGCAGGCCGATCAAAGTCCCGGCATTGCGCACCGCCGTCACCATGTCGAGGTCCGCCCCCGCCAGCGTCCCGTCGGCCAGCACCAGCCGGCCGTCGCGCCGGTAGATCGTCCGCCCGTTCAGTTCAAAGCTGTCGGCATCGGTGCCGGTCGGCGGCATCGCGTCGGTCACCAGCATCATCCGACCGCGCGGCCGGGCCGCCAGCGCCGCCCGCATCATCAGCGGATGGACATGGTGCCCGTCGGCGATCAGCCCGCACCAGGGCCGCCCGTCACCCAGCGCCGCCCCGGCCGGACCCGGCTGGCGGTTGGCGATGCCGGGCATCGCATTGTAAAGATGCGTCACCCCGCGCACGCCGAGATCGAAGGCTTCGACCACCCGCTCGGCGCTCGCCATCGTGTGACCGACCGACAGGATCACCCCGGCGGCCATCAGCCGCGACAGCGCGGCATCCTCCACGCATTCCGGCGCCAGGGTCAGCAGCACCCGCCCGCCCGGCATCCGCGCCGGCAGCCCGCCGATGAAGTCCAGATCGCCCTCGTCCGGCGCGCGGACGAAGCGCGGGTCATGGGCGCCGACCCGCTGCGGGCTGATGAACGGCCCTTCGAAATGGATGCCCAACACGCCGCTGCCGGGCTGCGCCACCGCTTTCACCGCCGCCTCGGCGGCGGCGCGGTGGCAGTCGGGGGTGTCGGTGATGATGGTCGGCAGCAGCCCGGTGGTGCCGAATCGTCGGTGCGCCGCGGCGATCGCGAGCGCCCCCTCCGCCGTCGGCTGCCCGTTGAACAGCACGCCGCCGCCGCCATTGACCTGGATGTCGAGGAAGCCGGGGGCCAGCAGGTCGCCCGCCTCCAGCGCCACCGTCCGGTCGACCTCCGGCGCGTTGCGGCCGGGCGCCACGATGTCGAGGATGCGGCCATCGCCGACCAGCAGGCTGCGGCCGTCGAGGATGGTCTCGCCCGTGAAAATCCGGGCACCGGTCAGGAGCTGTCGCATCAGACGGTCTTCGTCACTTTGGCAAGGTTGGGCGGGCTGTCGGGGTCGATGCCGCGGGCCAGCGCCAGTTCATAGACCGCGCCGTAGAAGCTCTGCAACGCCGCCAGCGGTGCGGCCTCCGGTGCAATCCCCGGCAGGCTGGGCAGCAGGGTGGTTCCGGCAAGTCCCGCTTCGGTGGTGGCGACGGCGGCGCCCAGCCCGACGATGCGTTCCACCACCGCGCGGGTGTGGGGTTCCGCCGCGTCGGCCTGGGTCAGGGCCAGCACCGGGAATCCGGGACCGACCAGCGCCAGCGGACCGTGCACGACCTCCGCCGCACTGAAGGCCTCGGCATGCAGGCGGCAGGTCTCCTTGAACTTCAGCGCCATCTCCAGCGCCGCCCCGAAGCCGACTCCGCGCCCCAGCACATAGAGGTTCTGTGCGGTGGCGAGCGGCATCAGCGCCGGTTTCCAGTCCAGCGCCTGGGCTGCCGCCAGCGTGTCGGGCAGGGCCGCCAACGTCGCCTTCAGCACCGGATCATCCTGCCAATGCGCCACCAGTTGCAGGTAGGCGGCCAGCGAGGCGATGCAGGATTTCGTCGCGGCGACGCTGCGCTCCGGCCCGGCCGCCAGCGGCAGGAAATGGTCGCACATCTCCGCCAGCGGCGAGTCCTCCGCATTGACGAAGCCGACCACCAGGGCACCGCCGACCTTGGCCGCCTCCACCAGCCGCAGCAGGTCCGGGCTGCGCCCCGACTGCGAGACGGCGACGAACAGCGCCCCTTCCAGGCTCAGATGCCCGCCATAAACCGAAGCGATCGACGGCCCGATGGAGGCTACCGCCCGGCCAATCCGCGTTTCGATCAGGTATTTGCCGTAGGCCGAGGCATGGTCGGAACTGCCGCGGGCGCAGGTGACGACGAAGCGCGGCGGTTCGCGGCGCAGGCGCGCGCCCAACTCGGCGAAGCCGGCGCCGCAGCGCGCGATCTGCCGGGCCACCGCGGCGGGCGCCTCCGCCGCCTCCACCGCCATCAGGGGAGTGGTGCGGGACGGCTTGAAATCAGGAATGCCCGGATCGGTCATGGCGGCGCTCGCGATTGGCTGGTATAGATACCAATGTAAGACCTTCTTGCGCCGGAGGCCAGCGTCCATTGGTGGAATCGCTTCACGACGACAGCCGCAATGCGGAAAAGAAAAGCGGCACGACCCGGATAAGGTCGTGCCGCCCGATGAAACCAGTCGAATACCATGCAGAGAGTGGCCTATTCCGCGGCGCGCCGTCCGCCCGGCAGCATGCCGGTCATGGCTCCGGCCAGCGCGTCAGCGTCATTGCCGACGATCAGGTCGATGCCATTGGCGCCCAGCCCCATCACCGCGCGCACGCCGGCCCGTTTCAGCGTCTCGGCATTCGTCTTGCCGGCGTCGCCCAGTTCGACCCGCAGGCGGGTGGTGGCGAAGGCGGCCAGCGTCTTGATGTTGCCGGCCCCGCCCAGCGCCTCGGCGATGCGGGCGGCGCGGTCGGTCGGCACAGGCGCCGCAGCCGGAGCGGAAATGGTCTGCGCCGCGACCGGTGCCGCCACGCTGGCCGGCCCGTCCGCCTCCGAACCTGCGCTGTGCAGATACTCCTGCATTTCCGTCTTCAGATTCTCCGACAGGGTGCCGAACACGGCCTGCACGCTGTCGCGCACCCGCAACACGCCCGACGCGCCCATATTGCGCAGCTTGCCCTCGTCGACGCGCCCCGGATCCTTCACCACCACGCGCAGGCGGGTGATGCAGGCGTCCAGATTGCTGATGTTGCCCCGCCCGCCGAATGCCAGAACGAGGTCGCGCGCCCGCTCGCTGCCGGTTGCGGTGCTGATGCCCTCTTCCGTCGCGTCCTCACGGCCGGGGGTCTTCAGGTTCAGCGCGAGGATGGTGTAGCGGAACACGACATAGTAGATCGCCGCATAGACCGGCCCCAGGATCAGCACCAGCCACCATTTCTGCGAATAGGGGCTGAGCACGTTGAACAGCACGAAGTCGATGCCGCCCTGGGAGAAGGTGAAGCCCATATGGGCGCCCAGCGAGTTCATGATGAACTGCGAGGTCGCCGCCAGCACCGCGTGGATCAGGTACAGAACCGGCGCCAGGAACAGGAAGCTGAACTCGATCGGCTCGGTGATGCCGGTCAGGAAGGAGGTCAGCGCGGCGGAGATCATGATGCCGCCGACGCGCACCCGGTTCTCCGGCTTGGCGGCATGCCACATGGCGATGGCGGCGGCCGGCAGGCCGAACATCTTGAACAGGAAGGCGCCGGACAGGATGCCGGCGGTGGGGTCGCCGGCGAAATAGCGGTTGATGTCGCCATGGACCACCTGCCCCGTTGCATCCTGGAAGGACCCGATCTCGAAGAAGAAGGGCACGTTCCAGATATGGTGCAGGCCGAAGGGGATCAGCAGCCGTTCGACGAAGCCGTAGATGGTCGCGGCCAGGCGAGGGTCGTTCACCGCCGCCCAGTGCGAGAAGCTGTTGATGCCGCCCTGGATCGGCGGCCAGACCACCGACAGCACGACACCCAGCACGATGGCGGCCAGCGCGGTGATGATCGGCACGAACCGCTTGCCGGCGAAGAATCCCAGATAGGCCGGCAGCGCGATCTTGTAGAAGCGGTTGAACATCGCCGCCGCCAGCCCGCCGGCCAGGATGCCGCCGAACACGCCGGTTTCCATCGACTTGATGCCCATGATGGTCTTCGGCTCCATGCCCCAGACCCCGGTCATCACGCCCAGCGTGGCGAGCATCACCACATAGCCGATGGTGGCGGCGATGGCCGACACGCCGTCATTCTCGGTGTATCCCAACGCCACGCCGATGGCGAAGATCAGCGGCAGATTGCCGAAGATCACATCGCCCGAATTCTTCATCAGCATCGACAGCAGCGGCGGCATCCATTCGAAATTCGCCGCGCCGATGCCCAGCAGCAGACCGGCGACGGGAAGAACCGCCACCGGCAACATCAGCGACTTGCCGATTTTCTGTAGAAACGCAAAGGGGTTCAATGCCATGGCGGCTCTCCCGCAAATTGTCCGGCGGCGGCGACATCGTTTGCTCAGGACAGAATTACAACCTGACCCATGCTCTGGTTTCACGACATAGGCGACATAGTGAATCGGGCAAGCTTGCGGCTTATCCCCGATGCGTCGGCTGGGGCGCGGATTGGCCGCAGGCTTCCGCCTTTCCCGGACAGGATCTTTCGCTAACATATGATGAGAATTCCGCTTGGGCTATGCGGCGTCTGCGCACAGACGGCGTCCGACATGGTGACGCCCGCTCCGGTCCAAGCGATAAGAATAGAGGATCGAACCATCATGACCGCGATCACGCTTGCAGCCCCGCTGGCCGGATGGGCCATGCCGCTGACCGAGGTGCCCGATCCCGCCTTCGCCCAGGGGCTGGTCGGAACCGGCATGGCCATCGACCCGACGGTGAACGAGCTGCGCAGCCCCTGCGACGGCATCGTGCTGTCGGTCCACCGCGCCCGCCACGCCTGCACCGTCCGCACCGCCAGCGGCGCGGAGGTCCTGCTGCATCTGGGCGTCGACACCGTCGGCCTGAACGGCGAGGGCTTCACCGCCCATGTGCAGGATGGGCAGTCGGTGAAGACCGGCGACCGCCTGATCAGCTTCGACATGGATCTGGTGGGAAGCCGGGCGCAGAGCCTGGTCAGCATGATGGTCGTGGTGAATGACGGCTATACCGTCGACGGCCAGTCGGTGGACCGCGAGATCGCGGCCGGCGACGTCGCAATGACCGTCCATGGCGGCAGCGGCGCCGATGCCGCCCCCACCCCGGCTGCCGCTCCGGTCGAGTCGGGCGAGACGGCCGAGCGCACGGTCTCGCTGCGCATCGCCCACGGCCTGCACGCCCGCCCCGCCGCGGCCTTGGTCGCCGCCGCCAAGGCGCATCCCGGCACCGTCACCATCCTCTGCCGCGACCGCAGCGCCAATGCCAAGAGCGTCGTCGCCCTGATGGGGCTCGGCACCGTGCTGGGCGACCGGCTGACCATCCGCGCGACCGGTCCCGGCGCACAGGGCGTGGTGGAGAGCATCGCCGGCCTGATCGACAGCGGCCTTGGCGACCCCGTCGTCGAAGGCGTCGCCGCTCCGGCTCCTGCTCCCGCCGCCACCCCGGCCCTAGCCCAACCAGCCGCCGAGAAAGACATCGGGCCACCCTTCGCTCCCGGCGAGGAGGCGCTGTTGAAGGGCACCATCGCCGTGCCGGGACAGGCGGTCGGCAGCGTCGTCCGCCGCTTCCGCAGCGGCGTGCGCGTGACGGAACAGGGCGCCGGACCCGAGGTCGAGGAGCCGCGATTGCATCAGGCGCTGGAGCGCGTGATCTCCAGGCTGGTGGACTCGGCCAAGCGCATGCCGGACCACGCCGCCATCTTCCAGGCCCACCGCGAAATCCTGGACGATCCCGAACTGCTGGACAGCGCGCTGACCGACATCCGTGCCGGCAAGAGTGCGGAATGGGCGTGGCAGCGCACGGCGCAGATGCAGGCCGATGCGCTGGCCGGTCTCGCCGATCCCCGCATGGCCGAACGCGCCGCCGACTTGCGCGACCTGGAACAGCAGGTGCTGACCGCCCTGTCGGGCAAGGAGCCGTCGGCCGGGCTGGCGGACCTGCCGGCCGGCACCATCGTGCTGGCCGACGAGATCCTTCCCTCCGACCTCGCCGGGGTTCCGGCCGGTCGGCTGGCCGGCATCGGCATGGCCCATGGCGGTCCAACGTCCCACGCCGTCATTCTGGCCGCCGCGCTCGGCGTGCCGACCGTGGTTGCGCTGGGCCGGCAGGCGGAACGGGTGCCGGACGGCGCCCCCGTGGTGCTCGACGGCAACCGCGGCGAGCTGCTGGTCTTCCCGCCGGAGGACATGCTGGCGACCACCCGCACCGCCGTCGCTGCCCGTGCCGCCCGGCGCGAGGAGAACCGCCGCACCTCCCGCGAGGACTGCCGCATGGCCGACGGCACCCGGATCGAGGTGTTCGCCAATCTCGGCCGGGTCAGCGACGCCCCCGGCGCCGTGGTGGAGGGGGCGGAGGGCTGCGGTCTGCTGCGCACCGAATTCCTGTTCCTGGAACGCCAGTCCGCCCCGACCGAGGATGAGCAATACCAGCAGTACCAGCAGATCGCCGACGCGCTGGAAGGCCGGCCTCTGGTGATCCGCACGCTGGACGTCGGCGGCGACAAGCCGCTGTCCTACCTGCCGCTGCCGAAGGAGGAGAACCCGGTGCTGGGCCTGCGCGGTGTCCGCGTCGGCCTGCGCGAGCCGGAGCTTCTGCGCGCGCAGATCCGCGCCATCCTGCGCGTCAAGCCGGCCGGCGTCTGCCGCATCATGGTGCCGATGATCGCCTCGCCGTCCGAACTTTTGGCGGTGCGGACGATGGTGGACGAGGAGCGGGCCAGGCTCGGCCGCGCCGAACCGATCGAGCTGGGCGCGATGATCGAGGTGCCGGCCGCCGCCCTGATCGCCGACCGCATCGGCGCGGTGGCGGATTTCCTGTCGATCGGCACCAACGACCTGACCCAGTATGTGCTGGCGATGGACCGCGGCAACCCGCATGTGGCGGCGCAGCTCGACGCGCTGCACCCGGGCGTGCTGCGGCTGATCCGGCTTGCGGTGATGGGCGCGAAGACCCACGACCGGGTGGTGGCGGTGTGCGGCGGCTCCGCCTCCGACCCGATGGCGGCACCACTGCTGATCGGGCTTGGCGTGACGGAGCTGTCGGCCACCCCGGCGGTGATCGCCGACCTGAAGGCCTTCATCCGCACCCTGCGCCTGGAGGATTGCCGCCGCGTCGCCGAAGCCGCACTCGGCACCGACAGCGCCGCCGAAGTCCGCCGTCTGGTCGCGGAGACGTGGCTGGGGCTTTGAACGATTGATTGCCGCATAAAACTCCCTCTCCCGCCCTGGGAGAGGGCACCTGTACCATCACACCCGTCCGACCCTGAGCATCACCGCCGCCTGCCGTCCGCCGTGCCAACGGGAGGCACCGCGGGCGGCGGCGCGCATCGCGGCGATGCCGATCAGTGAGGCGGCGACGAACAGTCCCGGCTCCAGATCGCCACGCACCAGCAGCGCCGCTCCCAGCCCGACGATCAGCACCCGATAGACCGTCTCGCAGAAGCCCAGCCCGGCAAGGAATCCGTCGGTGCAGCCGAAGCTGTCCGCGCCGGCCAGCCGGGCGAGCTGCGACCGCCCGCCGATGGCGCTCGCCGGCCCGGTGGCGCCGACCGCGATCATCGCCGCCAACGCCGCGATCCCGGCCAGCGCCATCGCCCCCATCAGCGGGTTCAGCAGCGTCAGCACCGCCAGATGGACCGGTGCCCATACCGCTTCCAGCAGCCACAGCCGCTCCAGCAATCCCGCCGGCGCACCGGACACAGCGCCAGGCGGCACCAGCTGCGCCAGTTCGCGCGATTGGCCGAAGTCCAGCAGCGCATGCAGGGCGAATAGTCCCAGCGCAATGGCGACCAGCAGAAGCAGGCTGCCGTCGTCGGCCCCCGTCCACAGGGCGTCCTGCAGCGGCCGGGCATAGAGCGCGCTGCCGGCCACCAGCAGGTTCGCCGCCGCCCCGAACAGGATGCTGCGGATCAAAGCCGACCGGTTGATGGCGGCGGTACGGGCGATGGACGACGCCATATCGGACGCTCGCGTTCGAAAGGGTAGGACCGAAGACGGGTTCCGTTTTCCATGCGCCCCGACAGGGTTGGGAGCGTCCCCGCGGGCGGGCGGATAAGCAGGCTGGTCAATCGTTGACAGGCTCATGCGGGCTACGGCCGGACGGCCGCTCCTGACCTTGGGGAAAGTTTGGGGGACCTTGGTGGTCCCCGTGGAACTGCGCAGCGACCGCGGCTGTCACATGCCCGGCATCATGCGTGGGAAAATTTCCCACATCAAGCGAAAAGGTGATTCCCTTTCGGCCCCGCCGCGCTATTGTCGCATCGGCAATAGAGACAGCCCCAACCGCCGGAGTGTCAGGCGCGTGCCCACCCGCAGCCCCCAGCCAGACCGCCCCAGCGAGGCGGGCATCACCGGGGCGGCACCGCCGCCGGCGCTGCTTTCGGCGGTGCGCCGTGTGCTGGTCCCGCTGGTGCGGACGCTGATCGGCTTCGGCATTTCCTGGCCGATGCTGGCGACCCTGCTGAAGTCGGTGTATGTCGAGGTGGCGGAGCGTGGCTTCGCGTTGCCCGGAAAGCCGATGACCGACAGCCGGATCACCCTGCTGACCGGCGTCCACCGCAAGGACGTCAGCCAGATCCGGGGCGCTCCGCCGGCTGCGGAAGCCGCCGCCGCCGCCGCGCCGTCGCTGGGGTCGCAGGTGCTGAGCCGCTGGCTGACCGATCCCGGCTTCCTCGATGCCGCCGGCCGCCCCCGCCCCTTGCCCCGCAGTTCCGCTTCGGACCGCGAGCCCGCCTTCGAGACGCTGGTGACCGGCATCAGCAAGGACATCCGCCCGCGCGCCCTGCTGGACGAACTGCTGCATGCCGGGCTGGTAACGGAACGGCCCGACGGCCTGCTCGACCTTGCCGAGGCAGCGCATGTGCCGCGTGGCGACCTGGACAAGCTCGCCTATTATTACGGCCGCAACCTCGCCGACCATCTGGCGGCGTCCGGGCATAATCTGGCCGGCGGCACCCCGCCTTTCCTGGAGCGGGCGCTGGCCTATGACCGGCTCAGCCCCGATTCCATCGCCGCCCTGCGCCGCGAAGCCGACCGGCTGGGCATGGCGATGCTGGTCGAGCTGAACCGCATGGCGGCGGATCTCGCCGACGGCGATGCCGGCCGCGACGACGCCAGCCACCGCTTCACCGCCGGCCTCTATCTCTATGACGAGGACGAGACGCCCGTTCCTGCGCAGCAACATGCCGGCTCCGGCGGGGGAGCAGGCGCATCGTGACACGCAAGCCCCTCGCCCGAACCCTGCTGCTGACGCTGCTGCTGGCCGCCGGCTGCGGTCCCACCCCCTCCCCTGGCCGGGATGACGGGCTGGCGGACCGCGGCATCGGCGGCACCGGCGTGTCCGTGACCGACCGCGGCATCGGCGGCACTGGGATCGGAAGCACCGGCATCGTCGGCACGGTCACCGCGTTCGGCAGCGTCTGGGTCAACGGCCTGCGGGTCGATCTGCCGCCGACCACCACCGTGCGGATCGAAGGCCGTCCGGCGCAGCCCGGCGATGTCCGCATCGGCCAGACCGTCGCCATGACCGCCGCGCCCGGCGGGCCGACCGGCCTGACCGCGCAAACGCTGGACGTGCGCTTCGCCGTCGCCGGCCCAGTGGACCGGACGACGGCCGGCGGCGCGCTGGTGCTGGGCCAGCGCATCGACCTCGCCGAGGCCGAGGGCACCACCGCGCTCACGCCCGGACGCTGGGTTGCCGTCTCCGGCCTGCGCCGTCCCGACGGCGTGATCGACGCCAGCCGTGTCGATCCCTGGGATCCGGCGCGCGGCTGGGTTCTTCGCGGCCGGCTCGATGCCGTCACGCCGAAGACGCTGACCGTCGCCGGCCTGACGCTGTCCCGCGGCCGGGGGCTCGACGGCAGACTGCCGGAGGTGGGCGGCATGGTGCGCGTCACCGGCGCTGCCGCTGGAAAAGCCGATGGCAGTGCGGCGCTGACGGTGGAGCCCGATCCCTTCAACCCCTTCGGCACCACGGTCGGCGCCCTGTCGGTCGAGACCTATGTGGACGGCTCCGGCCAGACCGTCGCGCCGGGCGGACCGCGCATCGACCGGGCAAGCGGCATCGCCGCGCCGGCACGGGTGGTGATCGACAGTGTGGTCACCACCGGCGGCGGGTTCGGCGGCGGACGGGCCTTCGGCGCGCCGCATCTGGGCGGCCGGTCGCTGCCCGGCACCGATCCCGCCGACCGCGCCGCCGGTCTGGGCGCGGGCATGCGGCCAGAGGGCATGCGCTCCGACGGAATACCGGGACCGGACGCGCCCGGCATGGAGGGGCCGGATGGTCCGATCGACGGCCTGCGCTCCCGTCCCGGAGCGGCGCCACCCCCCGGCCCCGTTGGCGGTTCCCCCGGTCCGGGCGGTACATTCGGCGGTCCCGGCCGCGGACCGGGCGGCGGTGTTCCACGTGGCGGCGGTTCTCCGCACAGCGGCCCCCGCGGCGGATTTGGCGGCGGCCCTGATGGAGGACCGGGTGGTGGCCCCGGCGGCAGGGGCGCGCGTTTCTAAGCGCGTTTATTTTAAATTACGGTCAAATACTTCCGCAGTCCTCATGCGGCATTTTGATCCATGCTTCGAATTTATCTGCATTCTCAAACACGCAGTTTTAGCATATTAATATATCAACGCCGGAGAGATGCCGTCGCGGACCATGCCGGCCGCTGTCAATAGGGGCTGAGCCGAAAGGACGATTCGGTTTCCATCAACGTCTTTGGCTCACATCCAGACCTCTTTCCGGACAGCGCCCGTCCCGCGACGGCTCGAACTCTTCGCACAGACAGGAATCGACCATGATCACGCTCCTCTCGCGGCTGTCGATCCGCGCCACCCTTGGACTTGTCATCGCCGCGCTGGGCCTGCTGCTGATCGCCACCAGCAGCCACATGCTGGTCGACGTCGTAGACCGCACCCGCAACGCCCACCGCGTCGCCACGCTCAGCGAGACCAGCCGCGACCTGCTGCGCACGCTGCTGGCGATCCGTCTGGAGCGCGGTCTGGTCGGCCCGGCACTGGGGGCGGAGGAGCCGGCCGGCGATGCCGAACTGCGCGACATCGCCGCCAACCGCGCGGTGGCGGAGGCTGGTTACGCCGCCATCGCCGCCAAGCTCGCCACTCTCGACCTGCCCGGCCTGCCTTCAGCGGCCGACAAACTGCGCGCCACCCACGACACGCTTGCCGCCCTGCGCCAGCAGGCCGATGGCGCGGTGCGCCAACGCAAGGCCTCGCGCGATCCGGCGGTGGCGGACGCCTGGGTGACGGCGCCGGTCGCCTATCTCGACGCGCTGACCGCCGCCACCGACCTGCTCGACGGCTCGCTGAAGCTGGCCGATCCGGTGGTCGACCATCTGCTGGGCATCAAGCGCGCCGCCTGGAACACCCGCCTGAACGCCGGCGGCATGGCGCTGCGCATCCAGACCGCCGTCGCCACCGGTCAGGCCTGGACGCCTGCCGACGCGCAGGCGGTGGCGGAGGCCATCGGCCGCACCGTGCAGGCCTGGGCCCTGGTCAAGGAATCGGCGTCCCGCCCCGACACGCCGGACTCCATCCGTGAGGCGGTCGAGAAGGCCAAGGTGAATTTCGAAGGCCCACTGGTCGATCAGCGCAAGGCGGTGCTCGCCGCCCTTGCCGAGGGCCGTCCCTCGCCGGTGGAGATCGGCACGCTGCGCCGGCAGGACACCGCCAGCCAGGGCTACATCGTCGATGCCGCGCTGGCGGCAGTGGACCGGATGGTCGTCCGCTCCGAATCGCAGGCCGCGAGCGCCACCCGCGACGCCGTCATCGCCGGCCTGCTGGTGCTGGCCGCCGTGCTGCTGACCGTCGCCGGCATGGTCGTCGCCAAGCGCCGGGTCAGCGACCCGATCCGTTCGATGACCGAGGCGATGCGCCGTCTGGCCGACCGCGACATGGCGGTGGCGATCCCCGGCCTGGGCCGCGCCGACGAAATCGGCGGCATGGCGGCGACCGTCACCGTCTTCCGCGACAGCATGATCACCGCCGACCGTCTGGCGGCGGAACAGGCCCGCGAACAGGCCGCCAAGGAGGCGCGGGCCGCCCGGCTGGAAGCGCTGATGCGCGACTTCGACGCCAAGGCGATGCACATCGTGGAGACCGTCGCCTCTGCCGCCACTGAGATGCAGGGCACCGCCGGCACCATGTCCACCACCGCGACGCAGGCGAGCGCCCAGGCGACCGCCGTCGCCGCGGCTTCCGAACAGGCGTCGGCCAACGTGCAGACCGTGGCCTCGGCGACGGAGGAGCTGTCGGCCTCCATCCATGAGATCGGCCGTCAGATCGCCGCCTCCACCCGCATCTCGGGCGAGGCGGTGACCCAGGCCGAACGGACCAACAGCACCATGCGGATGCTGGTGGAGGCGGCGGACCAGATCGGCCATGTGGTGGAGATGATCAACACCATCGCCGCGCAAACCAACCTGCTCGCGCTGAACGCCACCATCGAAGCCGCGCGTGCGGGTGAAGCGGGCAAGGGCTTCGCCGTCGTGGCGGGCGAGGTGAAGGCGCTGGCCAGCCAGACCGCCCGCGCCACCGACGAGATCCAGGCCAAGGTGAAGGAGATCCAGCAGGCCACCGGCGGCGCCCAGGACGCCATCGCCGGCATCGGCCAGACCATCGGCCGCATCAGCGAGATCACCACCACCATCGCCGCCGCCATCGAGGAGCAGGGCGCGGCCACCCGCGACATCGCCGGCAACGTGACGGAGGCGGCGCGCGGCACCACCGAGGTCTCCTCCACCATCGTCGGCGTCAACCACGCGGTGCTGGAAACCGGCTCCGCCGCCACCGAGGTGCTGGACGCCGCCAGCAGCCTCGCGCGCGAGGCCGAGACCCTGCGCGGCGAGGTCACCAGCTTCATCACCGCCGTTCGCGCGGCGTGACGCCGGTGCCAGTCAGCCCGGTACCGGCCAGCATGGTTTCCTGAACCGCCATCACCGCCGCACCGATCACCCCGGCGCTCTCGACCTCCGGCACATACTGGATGTCGAGATGCCGGGTGGAGAGGGCGAGCGAGCGCTGATAGACGCTCTGCCGGATCGAGGCCAGCAACAGCGGCCCGATCCGCGCGACACCGCCGCCGATGAAGATGTGCGACGGGTTGAAGAAATTGACCACCGCCGCCAGCATCCGCCCGATATGGCCGCCAGCCTGCTGCACGATGGCATTGGCCGCCGCGTCGCCCGCCCGGCTGGCATTGCCGAGATCGACGGTGGTGAGATGCCCGTTCCGCTCCAGCACCTCCATCAGCCGTGGACTCTCGCCGGCGCGCGCCGCGTCCTCCGCCATACGGGCGATGGCCGGGCCGGCCGCCATCGCCTCGACGCAGCCGGCATTGCCGCAATGGCAGACGGGCCCGTGGGGATCGACGCAGATATGCCCGACGTCCCCCGCCGACCCGTCGCGCCCGCGATAGACCATGCCGTGGCAGATGATGCCGCAGCCGATGCCGGTGCCGACCTTGATGACCAGGAAGTTCTGAAGCTGGCCGCGCAGGCGCCAATGGGTGCCCAGCGCCATGATGTTCACATCGTTGTCGACGAAGACCGGCGCGGCATACTCCTCCGCCAGGCATTCGCGGATCGAGAAGCTCTCCCACCCCGGCAGCAGCGGCGGGTTGACCAGCATGCCGCTGCCGAAGGCGACGGGACCCGGCACGCCGACGCCGATGCCCAGCACCCGCGCCGGCCCGATGCCCAGCCGCTCCCGCGCCTCGCGCAGCAGCGTCCGCACCCGTCCGAACACCGCCACCGGCCCGTCGCGCACATCCGCCGGTTCCGACCGGTGGTCCAGCACCGTCATGTCGGGGGCGAGCAGCGCCACGTCGACGCTGGTGGCGCCGATGTCGATCCCCGCCAGCACCCCCATCCGGTGGCTCAGCCGCAGCACCTCCGGCCGCCGCCCGCCCGAAGACGGCTGCACCCCGCCCTCCTCGATCAGTTCGCGGCCGATCAGGCTGGAAATGGCGAGGTTGGCCTTGCTCTTGGAAAAGTCGACCGACGCCGCCAGTTCGCCGCGCGACAGCCCACCGGCCCAGAACAACCGCTCCAGCAGGGCGCGCTCGCCGTCCGACAGACGTTGCCAGTCAACCATCGGGGAGTGCCTTTCTAATTCTTGCGGGGTTAGACCCCCACCTAACCTCCCCCGCTGGGCGGGGGAGGGACTGCCGCTGTGCACCGACAAAGGTCCAATCCCCTCCCCCGCCCAGCGGGGGAGGGTCAGGGTGGGGGCAAGAGTCCGCACTTTCCACCACCCCATCCCTACCACACCCACCCCACTTTTGCCAAATTATGTTCGAAGTCGTCCATTGTCTGTCCAAAGCACCGGGCTTACCATCCGCTCAACGAACGAAGCGGCGTCTTGCGGGACGACACGCTCCGCGATGGGAGAAACGTCATGGACGGCATCCGCCCCGCCGCAACGCGGCCGGTGGAAAGGCCGTCAGGGGGTGCGGAGCCATGAGCCTGCATGTCGCCTTCGACGGCATCACCAAGGAATTCGGTTCCGTGCGCGTCCTGCACGGCGTCGGCTTCGACCTGCATCCCGGCCGGGTGCATGGGCTGCTGGGCGAGAATGGCGCCGGCAAATCCACGCTGATGAAGATCCTCGCCGGCTATCATGCGCCGACCTCCGGCACAGTTCGCATCGATGGCGAGCCGGTAACGTTCAAAAACTCCCGCGACGCCGAAAAGCGCGGGATCGTGCTGATCCACCAGGAACTCAGCCTCGCCGACGACCTTACCGTCGCCCAGAACATGTTCCTCGGCCACGAGATCAAGCGCGGCTGGCTGCTCGACGACCGCGCCATGCGCGCGCGGGCAGCCGAAGCCCTGCGTCAGGTCGGCTTCGACGGCGACCCCGACACCAAGGTCCGCGACCTGATCGTCGCCGAAAAGCAACTGGTGGAGATCGCCAAGGCGCAGTTGCGCAACGCCCGCCTGCTGATCATGGACGAGCCGACGGCCAGCCTGACCCCGTCCGAATGCGACCGGCTGTTCGGGCTGATCGAGCGGCTGCGCCGGGACGGCGTCACCATCGTCTACATCTCCCACAAGCTGGACGAGGTGGAGCGTATCACCGACGAGGTGATCGTGATGCGCGACGGCCGCTTCGTCGCCCGCGCCCCCACGGCGGAAACGCCGCGTCAGCGCATGGCGACGCTGATGGTCGGCCGCGAGCTGACCGACATGTTCCCGGACAAGCACGTCCCGGCCCTCGGCAAGCCGCTGATGGCGGTGCGCGGCCTGACCGTGCCCGGCTGGGCGGAGGATGTCGGCTTCGACCTCCACCCCGGTGAGATCCTGGGCTTCGCCGGTCTGGTCGGCGCTGGCCGCACAGAACTGTTCGAGGGCATCCTGGGCTTGCGCCCGCGCAGCGCCGGAACCGTCGAGATCGGCGGCCGCCCGGTTCGCTTGCGCAATCCGCGCGAGGCCATGCGCAATGGCCTGACCTATCTCAGCGAGGACCGCAAGGGCAAGGGCCTGCATGTCGGCATGAGCCTGCGCGACAACCTGACCCTGATGACTCTGCGCCACCACGCCCACCCGCTGCTGTCGCCGGCGTCGGAGGACCGGGCGCTGGAGCATGCGGTGACCAGCTTCGGCATCCGCGGCGATCCGCAGGGAAAGGCATCGTCGCTCTCCGGCGGCAACCAGCAGAAGCTGGCCATCGCCAAGTTCCTGGAGCCGGACCCCCGCGTCTTCGTGCTGGACGAGCCGACGCGCGGCGTCGATGTCGGCGCCAAGCGGGACATCTATTTCCTGATCGCGCGGCTGGCCGCCGAAGGGCGCGGCGTGATCGTCATTTCATCGGAACTGATCGAACTGATCGGGCTCTGCCACCGGGTGATCGTGATGCGCGGGCGGCGGGTGACCGCGACCGTGCCCGCCGACCGGCTCAGCGAAGAGGAGTTGATTGCCCATGCCATCGGGACAGATGCCAGCGGGACCGACATCAGCACCCACACCCGCCCCAACACCCGCTGCTGAGGTCCGTGCGGTGTCCGCCCGAAAGCCGGCGCGCCGCTTCGACCCGCACCGCTTCGGCCCGGTCGTCGGACTGGTTCTGCTGCTGGTGATCGGCACGGCGCTGAACCCGGATTTCGCGACCTGGGGCAACCTGATGAACGTGCTGACCCGCACGGCCTTCATCGGGATCATCTCCATCGGCATGTGCTTCGTCATCATCTCCGGCGGCATCGACCTGTCGGTTGGGTCGATGGCGGCGCTGATCGCCGGCAGCATGATCCTGGTGATGAACGCGCTGGCCGCGTCGGTCGGCTCCCCGGTCGCGGTGGTGGCCCTCGGCGTTTTGTTCGCGCTGCTGCTGGGCGGCGGTTTCGGGCTGGCGCACGGTTTTCTGATCACGCGCGGCCGGATCGAACCCTTCATCGTCACACTGGGCACGCTCGGCATCTTCCGCGCGGTGCTGACGTGGCTGGCCGACGGCGGCGCCATCACGTTGGACAACGACCTGTCCGACGCCTACGGCCCCGTCTATTACGGCAGCCTGCTGGGCCTCCCGGTGCCGGCCTGGGTCTTCCTGGCGGTGTCGGTGGCGGGAGCCGTTCTGCTGAACCGCACCGCCTTCGGTCGCTATGTCCAGGCCATCGGCTCCAACGAGCAGGTGGCGCGCTTCGCCGCCGTGGACGTCGACCGGGTGAAGCTGCTGACCTACGGGCTGCTCGGCGTCTGCGTCGGCATCGCGACCGTATTGTATGTGCCGCGCCTCGGGTCCGCCTCCCCCACCACCGGACTGTTGTGGGAGTTGGAGGCCATCGCCGCGGTGATCGTCGGCGGCACCTCCTTCAAAGGGGGCGAGGGCCGGATCGCCGGGACGGTGATCGGTGCGGTCCTGCTGTCGGTCATCAGCAACATCCTGAACCTGACCAGCATCATCAGCGTCTATCTGAACGCGGCGGTCCAGGGCTGCGTCATCATCGCCGTCGCCTTCCTGCAGCGCCGGCGCCCGTAAGAAACGACAAGGAGGAGAAACGTCATGTCGGAAGTTGCTCGTTATACTCGACGTGTTGTGCTCGGCGCCGGCCTCGCCATGGCCGCGACGGTGGCCCTCGGCGGCGGCTTCGCCCTGGCGGCCGACACCGTCAAGCTGGGCGTCAGCATTCCCGCCGCCACGCACGGCTTCACCGGCGGCATCGTCTGGTGGGCCAATCAGGCGAAGGCCGAGCTGGAAAAGGCTCATCCCAACCTGAAGATCACCGTCAAGACCGCCAGCGGCGCACCGGAACAGGCGAACCAGCTTCAGGATCTGGTGACGGTGACCGGCATCAATTCGCTGGTCATCTTCCCCTTCGAATCCGCCGCCCTGACCCAGCCGGTGATGCAGGCCAAGAAGAAGGGCGTCTATGTCACCGTCGTCGACCGTGGCCTGACCGACACCAGCGCGCAGGACGCCTACATCGCCGGCGACAACACCGCCTTCGGCCGTATCCCGGCCGAATACATCGCCAAGAAATACAACGGCAAGGCCAACATCGTGGCCCTGCGCGGCATCCCGACCACGCTTGACAACGAGCGGTGGGAGGCCTTCACCGGCGTGCTGAAGCAGTATCCCGACATCAAGATTCTCGACGGCAAATACGCCAACTGGAACCGTGACGACGCCTTCAAGGTGACGCAGGACTTCCTGACCCGCTTCAAGGACATCGACGTCATCTGGGCCGCCGACGACGACATGGCCTTCGGCGTGCTGAAGGCGATCGAGCAGGCCAAGCGCACCGACATCAAGGAGGTGTTCGGCGGCGCCGGGTCGAAGACGATGGTGAAGACCATCCTCGACGGCTCCAACCCACTGATCCACGCCGACGTGTCCTATTCGCCGAAATTCATTTACGACGCCATCAAGATGACCGCCGAAGCCCGCCTGAAGGGCGACAAGCTGCCGGCGACCCACATCATCCCGTCGGCGCTGATCACCAAGGAGAACGCCAAGGAGTTCTACTTCCCGGATTCGCCGTACTGATCCTTGGTGACGTTAGACCCCCACCTAACCTCCCCCGCTGGGCGGGGGAGGAACTGCCGCTCCTCTCCCGCCAAAGCACTTGTCCCCTCCCCCGCGAGAGCGGGGGAGGGTTAGGGTGGGGGCAAGTGGCCGTACCCCCCAATAACCGGGGAGCCAAAACCCATGAAGACCATCAAAGGCCCCGCGATCTTCCTCGCCCAGTTCGCGGGCGACGCCGCCCCCTTCAACTCGCTGGACGCCATCGCCCGCTGGGCCGCCGGCCTCGGCTTCAAGGGCGTGCAGATCCCCAGCTGGGACCGACGCCTGTTCGACCTGCAAAAGGCCGCGACCAGCAAGACCTACTGCGACGAGGTCAAGGGCACCCTGGCCGATGCCGGCGTCGAACTGACCGAGCTGTCCACCCACTTGCAAGGCCAGCTCGTCGCCGTCCACCCCGCCTATGACGCGCTTTACGATGGCTTCGCCCCGGCGGAGGTCCACGGCCGCCCCGATGCGCGCCAAGTCTGGGCGGTGGAGCAGTTGCACCTCGCGGCCAAGGCATCCGCCAACCTCGGCCTGACCGCCCACGCCACCTTCTCCGGTGCGCTGGCCTGGCCCTACCTCTATCCCTGGCCGCAGCGCCCGCCGGGCCTGATCGAGACCGCCTTCGACGAACTGGCGAAGCGCTGGCGCCCGATCCTCGATGCCTTCGACGAAGCCGGTTGCGATCTCTGCTACGAGATCCATCCCGGCGAGGACCTGTTCGACGGCACGACCTTCCAGATGTTCCTCGACCGCGTCGGCGGGCATGAACGCTGCAACATCCTGTTCGACCCCAGCCATTTCGTGCTGCAGCAGCTTGACTATCTCGGCTACATCGACGTCTTCCACGACCGCATCCGCATGTTCCACGTCAAGGATGCGGAGTTCAATCCGACCCCCTGGCAGGGCGTCTATTCCGGCTATGCGCCGTGGAAGGACCGGGCCGGGCGCTTCCGTTCGCTGGGCGACGGGCAGGTCGATTTCCGCGGCATCCTCTCCAAACTGACCCAGTACGGCTTCGACGGCTGGGCGGTGCTGGAATGGGAATGCTGCATCAAGCATCCGGAGCAGGGAGCCGCCGAAGGCGCCCGCTTCATCCAGGATCACATCATCCGCGTCACCGACCGCGCCTTCGACGACTTCGCCGACGCCGGCACCGACGAGGCGGCCAACCGCCGGATTCTCGGTCTGGGGAAAGGGGCAGCATGAGCCCGGATCAAATGCCAGCCCAATCGCCCGCCTCCGCGAGGCGCTTGCGGCTGGGCATGGTCGGCGGCGGCCAGGGCGCCTTCATCGGCGCCGTCCACCGCATCGCCGCCCGCATCGACGACCGCTATGAACTGGTCGCGGGCGCCCTGTCCTCCGACCCTGAGCGGGCGCGGGCCAGCGGAGCGGAGCTGTTCATCGCCCCCGACCGCTGCTACGACGACTTCCATGCGATGGCTAGGGCGGAGGCGGCACGGCCCGACGGCATCGACGCCGTCGCCATCGTCACGCCGAACCACCTACATTACCCGGCCGCGAAAGCCTTCCTCGAGGCCGGCATCCACGTCATCTGCGACAAGCCGCTGGTCCACACAGTGGAGGAGGCGGAGGAGTTGGCGGCCTTGGTGCGCAGCCGCGACCTCGTCTTCGTGCTGACCCACAATTACAGCGGCTATCCGATGATCCGGCAGGCCCGCGCCATGGTGGCGTCGGGCATGCTCGGCAAAATCCGGGTGGTGCAGGCCGAGTATGCCCAGGACTGGCTGGCGACCGATCTGGAGACCAGCGGCCAGAAGCAGGCCTCCTGGCGCACCGATCCCGCACGCAGCGGCATCGCCGGCTGCATCGGCGACATCGGCACCCACGCCTTCCATCTCGCCGAGTTCGTCACCGGTCTCCACTGCACCGATCTCGCCGCCGACCTGACCGCCTTCGTGCCCGGCCGGCGGCTGGACGACAACGCCCACATCATGATGCGTTTCGACGGCGGCGCCCGCGGCATGCTGTGGGCGAGCCAGGTCAGCCCCGGCACCACCAACGGCCTGCGCCTGCGCGTCTTCGGCGAGGCCGGTGGCCTGGAATGGCAGCAGGAGCAGCCCAACGAGTTGCGCTTCACCCCGCTAGGCGAGCCGACCCGCACCCTTCTCCGCGCCGGTGCTGGCAGCCTGTCCGCGGCCTCCTCCATCGCCCGCACCCCGGCCGGCCATCCGGAAGGCTATCTGGAAGGCTTCGCGCAAATCTACCGCGACGCCGCCGACCGCATCGCCGCCCGCCTGGACGGCCGCCCGGCCCCCACCGACGTGCCCCTGCCGACGGTGGAGGACGGGCTGCGCGGCGTGCGCTTCATCCATGGCGCAGTCGAGTCCAGCCGGCGCAATGCCGCGTGGGTAAGTTTGGCGGTTTAGTTCCCTCTCGCGCCCAAATCCCCCTCTCCCCCCCGGGGAGAGGGTCGGGGTGAGGGGCGCACTGCGTGGCTTTGCAAGAAATGCAAGGCGCCGCATATCCCCCTGATCCTCCCAATGCGTCCCCCCCCCCCCAACCCCCTCCCCC